>NZ_JBHXRW010000048.1:0-52488 GCF_042716635.1 Streptomyces sp. NPDC058664
GGTGAGGGCAGTGACTCCTTCCGCGCCTTCAAGGTGGGTCTGGACGACTTCCACACCACCGACTGGGCGGCTTATCTGAACCAGTGGCTCGCCGAGGTCGGCGGCCGTCGCAACTGGCTCTAGGCTCGGCCCCGTCAGCGTTGACGGACGATTCGGAGGTACTCGACGTGTCCGAGGGCAAGAGGGCGCCGCTCCCCCATGACTTCCATCCGCCGGTGGCGGCGTTCACGGTGGTGAGCGACGACATCGCACCGGGCGGGGTCCTGAAGGACGCTCAGGTGTACGCGGAGGGGAACACCTCGCCGCAGTTGCGCTGGGAGGGGTTCCCGGCGGAGACGAAGAGCTTCGCCGTCACCTGTTTCGACCCGGACGCGCCGACGGGCAGCGGGTTCTGGCACTGGGTGCTGTTCGACATCCCGGCGTCGGTGACGGAGCTGCCCGCCGGTGCCGGATCGGGGTCCTTCGAAGGGCTTCCGGCGGGTGCCGTGCACGCCCGGAACGACTACGGCTCCAAGGAGTTCGGCGGTGCGGCTCCCCCGGCGGGGGATCCGGCGCACCGTTATGTCTTCACGGTGTACGCGGTCGACAGCGAGAAGCTCGGCCCGGACGCCGATGCCTCGCCGGCGGCCGTCGGGTTCAACCTGCGGTTCCACACGCTCGGTCGGGCCCAGTTGATCGGCGAGTACGCGGCTCCCGCCACGGGCTGATCGTTCGTTTGTTGTTTGCCCGCTTCTGGTCTTGGAGAGATCAGAAGCGGGCATCTTTTGTTGCGCGGGAAATTGCGTTGTCCGACCCAGGCCGGCCCGGCCATCGTTGATCCAGGCCCGACAGCCCCGTCCGGGGCCGGGTCTGCACACGGGAGGTGGGCACAATGCGGGACACTCTGGTACTCAACGCGAGCTTCGAGCCGCTTTCGACGGTCACGCTCAACCGTGCGGTGGTGCTCGTCCTGCAGGCCAAGGCCGTGGTCGAACACGCTCATCCCGATCTGCGGGTGCGGGGCGCCGCTGTCGATCTCCCGGTGCCGCGGGTGATCAGGCTCTGCCGCTACGTACGGGTGCCCTTCCGAAGACAGGCACCGTGGTCGAGACGGGGGGTGCTGGTGCGGGACCAGCACCGGTGCGCGTACTGCGGGCGGCGGGCGACGACCGTCGACCACGTGGTGCCGCGTGCCCAGGGCGGTGGGGACAGCTGGCTGAACACGGTCGCCTCGTGCGTCGAGGACAACCATCGCAAGGCCGACCGGACGCCTGAGCAGGCGGGGATGCCGTTGCTGCACCAGCCGTTCGAGCCGACGCCGGCCGACGCGATGCTGCTCGCGATGAGGGCGAGCGAGCGGTCCGAGCTGCCGGAGTGGCTGGCGAAATCGGCCGCGTGACCCGGTCTCGTACGGTGTGGGCCCGCCTCCCCCGGTGTGGGGTGGCGGGCCCTTCCGTCGTTCGCGTCAGCGGAGCGTCAGTTGGAGGATCGCGACGACGCCGACCGCGATGATCACTCCTCGCAGGACGGTGGGCGGGAGTCTGCGGCCGACCTTGGCGCCGATCTGCCCGCCGATGGTGGAGCCGACCGCGATGAGCAGGACGGCCGTCCAGTCGAACTCGGCGACGAAGAGAAAGAAGACGGCGGCGACGCCGTTGACCAGGGCGCCGAGGATGTTCTTGACGGCGTTGATCCGCTGCAGGGTGTCGTGGAGCAGCAGGCCCATCAGGGAGAGGTAGAGCACCCCTTGGGCGGCGCCGAAGTAGCCGCCGTACATGCTCGCGAGGCAGAGGCCGACGAGGAGGGCGGGGCCGCCGTCGGGATGGGCCTCCGTACCGGTCTGTTCGCGGCGGCGCTTGACCGCGGCGGCGATGCGGGGCTGGAGGAGGACCAGGACGAGCGCGAGGCCGATGAGGACGGGGACGATCGCGTCGAAGGCCTCGGAGGGCAGTGCCAGGAGCAGGATCGCGCCGACGAGGCCGCCGACGAGGGCGGCGGCGCCGAGGCGGAGGACTCGGGTTTTCTGGCCCTTGAGTTCTCGTCGGTAGCCGATGGCTCCGCTGATGGAACCGGGGACGAGTCCGAGGGCGTTGGAGACGTTCGCGGTGATCGGGGGGAGTCCGGTCGCGAGGAGGACGGGGAACGTGATGAGCGTTCCCGATCCGACGATGGTGTTGATGGTGCCGGCGCCGATGCCGGCGGCGAAGACTGCCAGGGCTTCCCAGATGGACAACGCCATCTCCTTACATGGTCAGTGAGTCGCCTCCCCGCCCTGACGTCGTCGGGGTCGAGGGGCTCGCACCGATCATGCACGAAGATTACGTGTACGGGTCAGTCAACCGGGGGTTCTTCTCGCCGCGCGGCCGGCACGTCCTTGGTGCTGAAGCCGGGGACGTTGCCGTCCTTGTTGCCGAAGGCGCCGGAGAGGCCCTTGAGGGCGTCACCGATCTCGCTCGGCACGATCCAGAGCTTGTTGGCGTCGCCCTCGGCGATCTTCGGAAGCATCTGGAGGTACTGGTACGAGAGCAGCTTCTGGTCCGGGTCGCCGGCGTGGATGGCCTCGAAGACCGTGCGGACGGCCTGGGCCTCGCCCTCGGCCCGCAGCGCGGCGGCCTTGGACTCACCCTCGGCGCGGAGGATCGCCGACTGCTTCTCGCCTTCGGCGGTGAGGATCGCGGACTGGCGGGTGCCCTCGGCGGTGAGGATCGCGGCACGCTTGTCGCGCTCGGCGCGCATCTGCTTCTCCATCGAGTCCTGGATGGAGGTCGGCGGCTCGATCGCCTTGAGCTCGACGCGGTTGACGCGGATGCCCCACTTGCCGGTGGCCTCGTCGAGGACGCCGCGGAGGGCCGCGTTGATCTCCTCGCGGGAGGTGAGGGTCCGCTCCAGGTCCATGCCGCCGATGATGTTGCGCAGGGTGGTGACGGTGAGCTGCTCGATCGCCTGGATGTAGCTGGCGACCTCGTAGGTCGCGGCCCTCGCGTCGGTCACCTGGTAGTAGATGACGGTGTCGATGTTGACGACGAGGTTGTCCTGGGTGATCACCGGCTGCGGCGGGAACGGGACGACCTGCTCGCGGAGGTCGATGCGGTTGCGGATCGAGTCGATGAACGGGACGACGATGTTCAGTCCGGCGTTGAGCGTGCGGGTGTAGCGGCCGAAGCGCTCCACGATCGCCGCGCTCGCCTGCGGGATGACCTGGATCGTCTTGATCAGGGCGATGAAGACGAGCACCACCAGAATGATCAGGACGATGATGACTGCTGACATCGTGTTCCCCGTGTCCTTCGCTGCCTGTTGACTGCCGGGTGGCCTTGCATGATCGAGTTTCGCAGACGACGGAACGTCATGGGCGAGGTTCGGTCACATGACGACGGCGGTCGCTCCGTCGATCTCGACGACGTCGACCTGGTCGCCCGGTTCGAAGGTCTGTCCGGTGTCGAGCGCGCGGGCGGACCAGATTTCGCCGGCGAGCTTGATCCTGCCCCCGCCGGTGGCGTCGACCCGTTCCAGGACGATGGCCTGACGCCCCTTCAGGGCGTCGACGCCGCTGGCCGGTCCGGGTCCGCCGTCGCGGTGGCGGGCGGCGATCGGGCGTACCACCGCGACGAGCGCCACCGAGACGACGACGAAGACGAGTACCTGGGCGACGACGCCGAAGCCGAGGGCGGCGGTCACCGCCCCGGCGACCGCTCCGACGGAGAACATGCCGAACTCCGGCATGGCGGTCAGGACCAGCGGAATGCCGAGCCCCACCGCGCCGATCAGCCACCAGACCCATGCGTCGATGTCCACTTGGCCATGGTAGGGCGGGTGGGGCCCTCCGGGACAGGGCGCGGGCGGCTGTGCGGGACGCCGGCGCTCCGTCCGCTACTTCAGGGGCAGGCCGTGGGCGGTCCAGCGGTCGGCGACGCGCTCGACGACGAGCGGCAGGCCGAAGCAGAGCGAGAGGTTGCGGGAGGTCAGCTCCATCTCCACGGGACCCGCGGCGAGGACCTTGCCCTGACGGATCATCAGGACGTGGGTGAAGCCGGGCGCGATCTCCTCGACATGGTGGGTGACCATGATCATGGAGGGGGCGTACGGGTCGCGGGCGAGGCGGCCGAGGCGGCGGACCAGGTCCTCGCGGCCGCCGAGGTCGAGACCGGCGGCGGGCTCGTCGAGGAGGAGGAGCTCGGGGTCGGTCATCATCGCGCGGGCGATCAGGGTGCGCTTGCGCTCGCCCTCGGAGAGGGTGCCGAACTTCCGGTCCAGGTAGTCGTTCATCCCGAGCCGGTCGAGGAAGGCCTTGGCACGCTGCTCGTCGACCGGGTCGTAGTCCTCGTGCCAGGTGGCGGTCATGCCGTACGCGGCGGTGAGGACGGTCTGCAGGACGGTCTGGTGCTTGGGGAGCTTCTCCGCCATGGCGATGCCGGCCACGCCGATGCGGGGGCGGAGTTCGAACACGTCGGTGCCGACGCCGCCGAGCCGCTCGCCCAGGACGTGGGCGGTGCCCTTGGTGGGGAAGAGGTAGCTGGAGGCGATGTTCAGAAGGGTGGTCTTGCCGGCGCCGTTGGGTCCGAGGATCACCCAGCGCTCGCCCTCCTTGACCGACCAGGAGACCTCGTCCACCAGAGCCCGTCCGTCGCGGACCACGGATACGTCCACCAGCTCCAGTACATCGCTCATGAGCGCGTTGTCTCCCCTTGCGGTCGAGTCGTGTCGTCGCCTTGCGCCGGTGGGCGCGGCGTCCAGGGGAAAACCTACGTTATCGACGGAGCGGGGCCGTCCCTGGGCCTGTCCGGAAACCAGCGCTGTCCGCCCGCCGTCCGCACGGAGAGCCGGGCGGCACTTTCCGGACAGGCCCAGGAGCTGCCCCGGAGTCCCTAGGCTGGGGGGATGCTTTCGGAACCACGCTCAGGACGCCTGGCGGCATGGGGCAACGCCCTGCTGGCCGGGGCGGTGTCGCCGGACGAGGCGGCCCTTGCCATTGTCGGGGAGGACGCGGTGCACCGCGTGGAGGGGCTGCCGGGTGAGGCGCGGCCGGTGGGGCTGACGCTGGCGCTCGGGCGGCTGAGGCGGCTCGGGGTGACCGGGTGGCGGGTGGCGCTGCCCGCGCCGGGGCATCCGCTGGGGCTCAGCGGACCGCCGGACTTCAACGCGCGCGCGTTGGAGGCGGAGGAGGCGGTGGTGGGTTTCGGCGCGCCGTACGGTCTCGTGCCGGAGGTCTCCGAGGCGGGTCCGGCGGGTGACGTGCACGTGGAGGTGGTCTGGCGCTGCCTCACGGTGCGGGAGGCTCCGCCGGCGGACGTACCGTCGCTCGGCGAGGCCGAACGGGAGCTCGCGGAGGCCCTGCGGGACGCGACGGCGGTGCTGACCCGGCTGGACGTGGCGGCCTCGGGTCCGGCGGCGGACGCGGCGCGGGAGGCGTACCGGGCGCGGGCGGAGGTGGGCCGGGAGGTCCTGGCCCCCGGGTACCCGCCGCGGGCGGTCCGGGTCCTGGAGCTGGCGCAGCGGGTGGGCCTGCTGGTGGACCTGGCGTACGACCACGGTCACGGGGGTGCGGTGAGCGCCTCGGAGATGGCGGCGCGGGGGGAGGCGCTGCGGCCGGTGGAGCGGGTGGCGCGGCGGGCGCAGGTCGCCGCCTACAACGCGTACGTGGAGGAGAGGGAGCGGGAACGGGGGTTCTGACCCCGACCGGACCTCCACCCGAACCGGCGGACCGAGGCCCGGGAGGGCCGTCAGGGCCGAGGGGGGTGTGGGGAAAGGGGCCGGCCCCCGGGGGGATCGTCCGGGGGCCGGTGGTTCCGGGGTCGCTCAGCCGTTGAGGGCGTGGTTGCCGAAGGCCGGGTTGAGCAGGCCGATCACGTTGACCGTGTTGCCGGAGACGTTCACGGGGACGTGGACCGGGACCTGCACCAGGTTGCCGGAGGCGACGCCCGGCGAGTTGAGGGCCTTGCCCGTGGCCTCGGCGCCGTGGGCGGAGGCGACACCCGCACCGGCGGCGACGATGCCACCGGCGACCATGGTGAGGGCAGCGGCCTTCTTGAGGTTCTTCACTTGGTACATCCTCCTGGTCATCGCTGCGGCCGGTCAGCCGCAGCACGCCATGGAGAACGCCGTACCCGCCGACAGGTTGCGCCGAACGGGGGACATATACACGACGGTATGAAGGACTGAACGGTCGTGCGCCCGGCGCGCGAGGGGGCGCCCCGGGGGCGCGTCAGTCGGTGAGGCCGTGCCGGACCGCCCAGAGGGCCGCCTGGGTGCGGTCCGCGAGGTCGAGCTTCATGAGGATGTTCGAGACGTGCGTCTTGACCGTCTTCTCGGAGAGGACGAGCGCGCGGGCGATCTCGCGGTTGGACCGGCCGTCCGCGATCAGGCCGAGGACCTCGCGCTCCCGCTCCGTGAGGGTCGAGCCGCGTCCCGTGCCCCCGGGAGAGTCCTCCTGGGCGAGGAGCGCGCCCGCGACCTCGGGCTGGAGCAGGACGTGCCCCGCGTGGACGGAGCGGATGGCGCCGGCCAGGGCGTCGGGGTCGATGTCCTTGTAGACGTATCCGCAGGCGCCCGCGCGGAGCGCGGGGACCACCGTGCGCTGCTCGGTGAAGCTGGTGACGATGAGGACCCTGGCCGGGTTGGCGAGCTCGCGGAGCCGCTTCAGCGCCTCGATGCCGTCCGTGCCGGGCATCTTCACGTCCATGAGGACCACGTCGGGGCGGAGCTCCTCGGCCCTGGCGACGCCCTCGGTGCCGTCGGACGCCTCCCCCACGACCTCTATGTCGTCCTGTACCTCCAGGAAGGTGCGCAGGCCCCGTCGGACGACCTGGTGGTCGTCGACGAGCAGGACGCGGATCCGGTTGTCAGCCACCGGGGACCTCCATCTCGATCGTGGTGCCCTCGCCCCGGGCCGAGGTGACGGTGAGCGATCCGCCGACGCCGCTCGCCCGGTCCCGCATGGAGACCAGGCCGAGGTGGCGCCCGGCGCTGCGGACCGTACGCGGGTCGAAGCCCTTGCCGTCGTCGGTCACGGTGAGCCGCGCGCCCTGGCCGCTGCGGGTGAGGGAGACGGTGACGTGTTCGGCGTCCGCGTGCCGCAGGGCGTTGTGCAGGGCCTCCTGGGCGACACGGAGCACGGCCTCCTCCTGTGCGGCGGGCAGTGCGCGGGTCCCGGGGCTGTCGAAGGTGACCCGGGCCGTGTGGGCGCGGTCGAGGACCTGGACGTGGGTGCGGAGGGTGTGGACGAGGCCGTCCTCGTCCAGGGCGGCGGGGCGGAGCTCGACGACGGCGGCGCGCAGCTCGTCGGCGGCCTCGGCGGCGAGCGCGGCGACCTGCTGGAGTTCGCCCTTGGCGCGGGCGGGGTCGCGGTCGACGAGGGCGGCGGCGGCCTGGGCGGTCAGCCGCAGCGAGAAGAGCTTCTGGCTGACGGCGTCGTGCAGCTCGTGGGCGAGGCGGGAGCGCTCCTCGGCGATGGTGAGCTCGCGGCTGCGCTCGTACAGGCGGGCGTTGGTGAGGGCGATGGCCGCGTGCTGGGCGAGGATCGAGAGCAGTTCCTCGTCCTCGGCGGTGAAGCCGCAGCCGCCGTTCTCCTTCGGGCAGCGCTTGTTCGTGAGGAAGAGGGCGCCGAGGATCTCGTCGCCGTCCCTGACCGGGAGGCCGAGGAAGTCGGACATCTCGGGGTGGGCATCGGGCCAGCCCTCGAAGCGGGGGTCCTCGCGGACGTCGGCGAGCCGCTCGGGCTCGGCCTTGTGGAGCATCGACGCGAGGATGCCGTGCTGCCGGGGCAGCGGGCCGATCGCCTTCCACTGTTCGTCGCTGACGCCGTCGACGACGAACTGGGCGAAGCCGCCGTGGTCGTCGGGGACGCCCAGGGCCGCGTACTCGGCGTCGAGCAGCTCGCGGGCGGAGGCGACGATCGTCTTGAGGACGTCGCGGACCTCCAGGTGGCGGCTCATCGCCAGGAGGGCGGTGCTCACGGCGGCCAGGCCGGAGCTCGGTCGATGGCTCATGTGTTCACCGTACCGGCGGGCCGTGACGGTACGTATCCGTCCGGAGACCCGCGTGGGAGGGGGACCGAGGACCTAGGTCGTAGCGTCCCGAGGCCCTGTCATCCCGTAGGAGGAGAGGGCTCACTGTGCGCATTGCTGGCGCAACTGCTGGTGAGGTCGTTAGGGGGCCGGTGTGAGCCCGGGCATAGGACCCACATCACCTACGAAGCCCCCTAGTGGACGCTCATAGGGCCGGACAGGGTGGGGTGAGTCCGACATAAGGGCGCCTCATTGGCTCCTGCACGAGTCCGTGATCCACTACCCGGGATCGTACGTCACACCTTTGCCACGGGGTTTTGCTGCCGCTAAGAATTGCCACCGTCGCCGCCAAGCAGGCGCAGCGCCGCCCCCGGCGGAGCGACTCCCAGCGATTCGAAGAGGTAGTCCGGAATGTCTGCGAACACCCCTGGCCACAGTCGTGGTCTCAAGAAGACCCACAAGGCCACGATCGCCGGCGTCGCCGCTCTGGGCGCCGCAGCGCTCACCCTCTCCCTCGTACCCGGCAACGGCAGCACCGAGACGGAGCCCGTGGCTCTCTCCGGTACCCAGCAGGTGGCCTGGTCGTACGACGCGAGCAGCCCCCAGGCGAAGGCGCTGGCCGCCAGCGTCACCGAGCAGCAGACCACCATCGGTCTGAAGGCCAAGCAGGAGGCCGCCGCGGCCAAGGCGAAGGCCGACGCGAAGGCCAAGGCCGACGCCGCGGCCAAGGCGAAGGCGGCCGCCAAGGCCAAGGCCGACGCCAAGGCGAAGGCCCAGGCGCAGGCGAAGGCCGCCGCGAAGAAGCGCGCCGCGGAGAAGACGGCCGCGAGCCGTTCCGTGGCCCGTACCCCGGTCTTCGCGAACAACCTCGACGGCTGGATCCGCGAGGCGCTGTTCATCATGGACAAGCACAACATCCCGGGCACCTACAACGGCCTGCACAAGAACATCATGCGCGAGTCCAGCGGCAACCCGCGGGCCATCAACAACTGGGACATCAACGCCATCAACGGCGTCCCGTCGAAGGGCCTGCTGCAGGTCATCTACCCGACCTTCAAGGCCTACCACATCCCCGGCACCAAGTTCGACCAGTACGACCCGGTCGCCAACCTCGTCGCCGCCGCCAACTACGCGGCCGACCGCTACGGCTCCATCGACAACGTCAACAGCGCGTACTGATCGCGTCCGGTCCGCTGTCGTACGCCGAAGGGCGGCACCCCGTGCGGGGTGCCGCCCTTCGGCGTGTCGCCGTCTGTGGCTACTTGCGCATGACCTCGGGCTCGTGGCGGCGCAGCAGCCGCGCCACGACGACGCAGCAGACGACTGCCATCAGCAGCTGGACGCCGAGGTCGAAGCTCCACTGGCCGGCCGTGTGCTCCCACAGCGCGTCGGTGTTCGTGGGGTCCTTCGGATCCCACGGCGGCATGAGACGGGCCAGGTCGAGCGTGGTGCCGGCACCGGCGATGCCCCAGCGGGAGGGCATGAGCCAGGCGAACTGCTCCAGGCCGGGCGAGCCGTACACCTGGAAGAGGATGCCGGTGAACACGACCTGGATGATCGCGAACATGACCAGGAGCGGCATGGTCTTCTCGGCGGTCTTCACGAGAGCGGAGATGACCAGGCCGAACATCATCGAGGTGAGGCCGAGGGCGATCACCTGGATGCACAGCTCGACGGCCGGCGGCATCAGGAGCCCCTCGGCGGGCAGCGCCCGGGTGGAGAAGCCGATGCCGCAGATGATGACGCCCTGGAAGGCCGTGATCACGCCGAGGACGATGACCTTGGACATCAGGTACGCGGAGCGGGAGAGGCCGGTGGCGCGCTCCCTCTCGTAGATGACCCGCTCCTTGATCAGTTCGCGGACCGAGTTGGCGGCGCCGCTGAAGCACATGCCGACCATGAGGATCAGCATGATCGTTCCCGCGTCGCCGTTGAAGCGGGACGGGGGGGTCGGCGAGCCGAGGCCGAAGTCCGCCGGGATGACGACCGAGACCGCGCCGAGGACGGCCGGCAGGATCACCATCAGGCCGAGGAAGCCCTTGTCGGAGGCGATGACCGAGACGTAGCGGCGCATCAGGGTCCACAGCTGGGAGCCCCAGCCCTGCGGCTTGGGCGGCCTGGCCGCGGCCTGCTGGGGCATCTGGACGGGCTGGGCGGCGACGGCGTCGATGTCCGCGGCGTAGAGCTGGTAGTGCTGCGAGCCCTTCCAGCGGCCCGCCCAGTCGTAGTCGCGGTAGTTCTCGAAGGCGGAGAAGACGTCGGCCCAGGTGGAGTAGCCGAAGAAGTTCAGCGCCTCGTCCGGCGGGCCGAAGTACGCCACCGAGCCACCGGGGGCCATGACGAGGAGCTTGTCGCAGAGGCCCAGCTCGGCCACCGAGTGGGTGACGACGAGGACCGTGCGGCCGTCGTCCGCGAGGCCGCGGAGCAGCTGCATGACGTCACGGTCCATGCCCGGGTCGAGGCCGGAGGTCGGCTCGTCCAGGAAGATCAGCGAAGGCTTGGTGAGGAGCTCCAGGGCGACCGAGACGCGCTTGCGCTGACCACCGGAGAGGGAGGTGACCTTCTTCTCCTTGTGGATGTCGAGCTTGAGCTCGCGCAGCACCTCGTCGATCCGGGCCTCGCGCTCAACGGTGGCGGTGTCACCGGGGAAGCGGAGCTTGGCCGCGTAGCGCAGCGCCTTCTGGACGGTCAGCTCCTTGTGCAGGATGTCGTCCTGCGGGACCAGACCGATGCGCTGGCGCAGCTCGGCGAACTGCTTGTAGAGGCTCCGGTTGTCGTAGAGGACATCGCCCTCGTTGGCCGGGCGGTAGCCGGTCAGCGCCTTGAGCAGGGTGGACTTTCCGGAACCGGACGGACCGATGACACCGATCAGCGACTTCTCCGGGACGCCGAAGGAGACGTCCTTGAGGATCTGCTTGCCGCCGTCGACCGTGACCGTGAGGTGGCGGGCCGAGAAGGAGACCGAACCGGTGTCGACGAACTCTTCCAGCTGGCCGCCGACGAGCCGGAAGGTCGAGTGACCGACACCGACGATGTCCTGCGGGCCGAGGAGGGCCGTGCCGCCCTTGGTGATCGGCTGACCGTTGACGTACGTGCCGTTGTGCGAGCCGAGGTCGCGGATCTCGAAGCGGCCGTCGGGCGTCGCGTGGAACTCGGCGTGGTGCCGCGAGACCTGGAGGTCGGAGACGACCAGCTCGTTCTCCAGGGCACGGCCGATGCGCATGACGTGGCCCAGGGCCAGCTGGTGGAACGTGGTGGGGCTGCGGTCGGCGTAGGCCGACGACGCCCCCGCGGCGGCGCCGTGCTGACCGTGCCCCTGCTGGTGCGGAGTCTGCTGCTGCGGCACGTGGGGCTGCACGGGCTGCGGGGGCTGCTGCCAGCCCTGCTGCTGTGGAGCCTGCGGCTGCTGCGGGGCCTGGTGCGCCGGCGGGGCCTGGTGCGTGAGCCATTCGGCCTGGGCCGCCTGCTCCGCGGCCTGGTGCGCCGGGACGTGCTGGGCCTGCGGCTGCTGGGCCTGCGGCGCGCCCTGGGCTCCGGCGGCGAGATTCAGCCGCGGGCCGTCGGTCGCGTTGCCGAGGTGGACGGCCGAGCCGGGACCGATCTCCACCTGGTGGATCCGCTGCCCCTGCAGGAACGTGCCGTTGGTGGAGCCGTGGTCCTCGATGACCCAACCGCGGCCGCCCCAGCTGATGGTGGCGTGGCGCCACGAGACCCTGGCGTCGTCGATCACGAGGTCACCCTGCGGATCGCGGCCCAGGGTGTACGACCTGGACGGATCGAGCGTCCAGGTCCTTCCGTTCAATTCCAGTACGAGTTCTGGCACTCCATGCCCCACTACTTGTCCCCCGATGTACCCCCGTCGCTGGGAGTCTAGGGATGGCGAACATCGTGGGGAACTATTTCAGGCCCGGTCCCCTCTCCGAAAGTCGGGCCGCGTGAAGACCCGGAAGAGGGTCCCCCACGGGTCCCGCCGGAGCGCGCCGACGACCACTCGGGTGTCCGCTGGGCGGGACGGGGGGCCGGGTGGCACGAGGTGCCCGATACGGTGGAAGCACCATGAGCGCATCGCAGACCTCAGACGTTCCCACCCTTCTCGTCAAGATCTTCGGGAAGGACCGTCCCGGGATCACCGCGGGACTCTTCGACACCCTCGCCGCCTACTCCGTCGACGTCGTGGACATCGAGCAGGTCGTCTCCCGCGGCCGACTCGTCCTGTGCGCGCTCGTCACCGAGCCGACCGTCGCCTCGCAGGGCGAGCTCCGGGCCACCGTGCACAGCTGGGCCGAGTCCCAGAAGCTCCAGGCCGAGATCATCTCCGGTACGGGTGACAACCGGCCGCGCGGCAGTGGGCGCTCCCACGTGACCGTGCTCGGGCACCCGCTGACCGCGGAGCAGACGGCGGCCATAGCGGCCAGGATCGCGGAGACCGGCGGCAACATCGACCGCATCTTCCGGCTGGCGAAGTATCCGGTCACGGCCGTCGAGTTCGCCGTCTCCGGCTGCGAGACCGAGCCGTTGCGGACCGCGCTGGCCGTCGAGGCGCGCACCATCGGGGTCGACGTGGCCGTGGTCTCGGCCGGGCTGCACCGGCGCGCCCAGCGGCTCGTCGTCATGGACGTCGACTCGACCCTGATCCAGGACGAGGTGATCGAGCTCTTCGCGGCGCACGCGGGCTGCGAGGACAAGGTCGCCGAGGTGACGGAGGCCGCGATGCGCGGCGAGCTGGACTTCGAGCAGTCGCTGCACGCGCGGGTGGAGCTGCTCGCCGGGCTCGACGCCTCGGTGGTCGACAAGGTCCGCGCCGAGGTGCGGCTGACGCCCGGGGCCCGGACCCTGATCCGTACGCTCAAGCGGCTCGGCTACCAGGTGGGCGTCGTCTCCGGTGGGTTCACGCAGGTCACCGATGATCTGAAGGAGCGGCTCGGGCTCGACTTCGCCTCCGCCAACACCCTGGAGATCGTCGACGGCAAGCTCACCGGACGGGTGACCGGCGAGATCGTGGACCGGGCGGGCAAGGCGCGGCTGCTGCGCCGGTTCGCGACGGAGGCCGGCGTGCCGCTGGCGCAGACGGTGGCGATCGGCGACGGGGCGAACGACCTGGACATGCTGAACGCGGCCGGGCTCGGGGTGGCGTTCAACGCGAAGCCGGTGGTGCGCCGGGCCGCTCACACGGCCGTGAACGTGCCCTTCCTGGACACCGTGCTGTACCTGCTGGGCATCACGCGCGAAGAGGTCGAGGCGGCGGACGGCCCCGAGGACCTGCTGCACTGAGCGGTGGCGGCGCCTGTACGCCGATGGGGCCCGGTCGCCGGACGACGGCCGGGCCCTTTTCCGTACGGTGACAGGAGTGCCGGTCGGGCCGGCCGGTCAGGAGTGGGGGGTCCAGAAGTCGACGAGCCGTGCGGCGCCGTGCTCCAGGGACTTCCACTCGCCGCTGAAGGTGAGGACGGCGAAGGCGGCGGTCGGGAAGCCGCTGCGGTTCATCCGGGACTGGGTGTCGCCCTCGGAGTCGCCGGCCAGGGCGTCGGCGAGGGCGTGCATACCGGGGTTGTGGCCGATGACCAGGAGGTCGGAGACGTCCTCCGAGGTCTCGTTCAGCAGGGCGATGAGCTCGCCGAGCGAGGCCTCGTACAGCCGCTCCTCGTACACGGTTTTGGGGCGCTCCGGAAGTTCGTGTACGGCCAGCTTCCAGGTCTCGCGTGTTCTGACGGCGGTCGAGCAGAGGGCCAGGTCGAAGCCGATGCCGGTCTCGGCGAGCCTTCGGCCCGCGACGGGGGCGTCCGCGCGGCCTCGCTCGGCGAGGGGGCGCTCGTGGTCGGACTCCTCGTTCCAGTCCGCCTTCGCGTGTCGGAGCAGCACGATCCTGCGGGATGTATCGACGCTCATGGTCCTCAGCTTCGCACGAAACGGCTCGCGCCGACTCAGAGAGAGAACGTTTGCCGGATCTGCTCCAGGGCCCCGCCGACCCCCGGGTCGCCGGCGGTCGCGTGGGCCTCACCAGGCCCTGCTATCAGCATCAGCAGAGCGGTGAACGCGGCGACGGGGAGGACGAGCGCCCACCAGGGCAGCCGGGTGTCGACGCCGGACGACAGGGGCCGGGTGCTGGTGTGCGATCGGGCCGACATGGCCGCCTCCGAGGGGTGGGGAACCGTTTTCCGCGTTGTCTCCAACCTACGGACCGGGCTCTCTCCGCCCCATCAGGTGATCCACCCAGTTCACCCTGATACTCACCCCCTAGGGGACGCGGGGGTTGTCCCCACCCCCGGGGGTCACGGTGAGGCGAGGGAGGCGATGACGGCGATGACCACCGTGATGCCGAGCATCGCGCCGAGCACGAGGAGCAGCTTCTTCTGGCCGTTCGGGGGGTGGGGTTCGAGGACTGGCATGGCACCAGTCTCGCATCTCAGCATTCGTCCTCGACCGTCCGGTCCCTGCCCGCCAGGGTTCCGACGATCATCTGGGGCACCATCAGGCCGCCCATGAGCGCGATCGGCAGTCCCCAGCCGCCGCTGTGCTGGTAGAGCACGCCGACGAGGAGGGGCCCCGGGATCGAGATGAGGTAGCCGACGCTCTGCGCGAAGGCGGAGAGCCGGACGACACCGGCGCCGGTACGCGAGCGCATGCCGATCATGGTGAGGGCGAGCGGGAAGGAGCAGTTGGAGACGCCGAGCAGCACGGCCCAGACCCAGGCTCCGGCGGCGGGGGCGAGGAGGAGTCCGGTGTAGCCGGTGAGGCCGCACAGGCCGAGTGCGACGACGATCGGGCCCTGGTTCTTCATGCGGGTCGCGAGGCGCGGGATGACGAAGGCGAGCGGGACGCCCATGACCATGGTGACGGCGAGGAGCACGCCCGCGGTGGTGGCGGGGACGCCGGCGTCGCGGAAGATCTGCGGCATCCAGCCCATGGTGATGTAGGCGCCGGTGGCCTGGAGGCCGAAGAAGCAGCCGAGGGCCCAGGCGGTACGGCTCCGGGTGATGCGGGGCGGGGCGGCGGACTCCGCGGCGGCCGGGGCCTGGGAGGGGGTCGGGACCTTCGGCGGTGCCGTGGCCTTGGTGGGGGTCCGGGCCGGGGCCTTCGGCGGTGGCGTGGTCGTACGCGCGCTCGTGGATGTGGTCCTCGCCTCGGAGGCGGCGCGCTCCCCCGTACGGCCCGAGCCGTCGCGGTCGCGCAGGAGCGGGATCCAGGGCAGGACGGCGAGCGCGGCGACGGCCGCCCAGACGCCGAGCCCGACGCGCCAGTCGCCGCCGAGGGCGTCCGTCATCGGGACGGTCGCGGCCGCCGCGACGGAGGTGCCGAGGGCGAGTGCCATGGAGTAGAGGCCGGTCATGCTGCCGACGCGGTCGGGGAAGTACCGCTTGACGATGACGGGCATCAGGACGTTGCTGACGGCGATGCCCATCAGGGCGAGGGCGCTGGCGGCGAGGAAGCCGGCGGTGCCGCCCGCGAAGGGCCGGAGGGCGAGGCCGGCGAAGATGGCGGCCATGCCCGCGCAGACGACGGCGGCGGGGCCGAAGCGGCGGGCGAGGCGCGGGGCTGTGATGCCGAAGACCGCGAAGCAGAGCGGGGGTACGGAGGTGAGGACGCCGGCGACGCTGCCGCTCATGTGGAGCCCCTCGCTGACCTCTTCGAGGAGGGCGCCGAGGCTGGTGATGGCGGGGCGCAGGTTCAGCGCGGCCAGGACGAGTCCGACGGTGACGAGGCCGAGGGCCCAGCGGTGCGCGGGGGCGGCCTGCGCCGCCGGGCCGGACGGGGCGCTTCCGTCGGGTCGGCGGGCTTGCCCGGGTGCGGGAGAATCCGCGGCGGTGGCGGCCGGTCCCGGCGGCGCCGTGGTGGCCGCCGGAGCGGTGGTCCCGGCCGGTCCTACGGTGGGGTCGAGGGTCTTCGGCTCGTCAGGCATGGGGCCATCATAGAATCATGGGATGATTGGTTGTCCAATTTCGAACTTTCCGGACGACCAGCCCCGAACGCGATGGGAAGGTGCTTCATGGCCCTCGGCCACCCGCGGCGTACAGGTCTCTCCGATCAGGTGATCGCCGAGCTGCGGAACCAGATCACCTCCGGCGAGTGGCCGGTCGGTTCACGCATCCCGACGGAACCCGAGCTGGTCGAGCAGCTGGGGGTGGCCCGCAACACCGTGCGCGAGGCCGTACGGGCACTCGCCCACAACGGGCTGCTCGACATCCGCCAGGGCTCCGGGACGTACGTCATCGCCACCAGCGAGCTGGCGGGCGTCATGCACCGGCGCTTCGCCGGATCCGACCCCCGGCACGTCGCCGAGCTGCGCTCGACGCTGGAGTCCGCGGCGGCGCGGTTCGCGGCCGGGCGGCGCACCGAGCGGGACCTGAAGCAGCTCGACGCCCTGCTCGTACGACGGGAAGAGGCGTGGGAGTCCGGGGACGCGGAGCGGTTCGTGACCACCGACGCGGCCTTCCACCACGCGGTCGTCGCCGCCTCGGGCAACGAGGTGCTCACGGAGCTCTACGCGGACCTCGGCGACCTGCTGCGGGAGTGGCTGCGCGACGACGTCGGGCAGGTGCTGCGGCCGGAGAACCACATGGACCACGCGCGCCTGGTGGACGCGATCCGGGAGGGCGACGCCGAGCGGGCCGGCGCGGAGGCGGCCGGCTACCCCTTCATGTGCCTGCGGAGCTCCGCGTCGGAGGAGCCGGAGCCGGTCACGGAGCCCGGTCCACCGGCTGGTGCGTGACCCAGGCGGACCGGACCTCCTTCCAGCAGCGGCCGGTGACCTGGGCGTGGGCGGCGGGTTCGACGTCCACGGGGGCGCTGTCGCTGTCGACGTCCCACCAGCGCTCGCACTCGACGTGGAGGCGGACCCGGTCGGTGCTCGGGTACGGGTTGCGGCAGTGGGCCGTGACGCGGGAGCCCTGGACGACGGTGCGGCAGGAGGCGCCGAAGTTCTCCGGCTCCCCGGCCTCGGGGGCGGTGACCGGGAACTCCTCGGCCGGGGCGGGGGCGGTCCGTACCTCGGCGGCGACGGCTATCCCGGTGAGCAGAACGGCGACGGAGGCGAAGGCGCCGAAGCCGTTGCGTATCGCGCGCATGCCCGTACCTCCTCCCCGTCATAGCAGGAACCGCAGTAACAGGAACCTCACGCTCTGCCCCAGTCTGAGGTGGTTCGCGCTACTTTTCGAGTCGGGCAGGAGTTGCGGAACGAAGAGGGCCGTGGGCCGCCCCGAGGGGCGGGCCCACGGCCCTCATTCGACTACGGGACGCCGTTACGCGCCGATCGCGTGCAGACCGCCGTCGACGTGGACGATCTCGCCCGTCGTCTTCGGGAACCAGTCGGAGAGCAGCGCCACGACGCCACGGCCGGCCGGCTCGGGGTCGGCGAGGTTCCACTCCAGCGGGGCACGGCTGTCCCACACGGCGGCCAGCTCGTCGAAGCCCGGGATGGACTTCGCGGCCATCGAGCCGAGCGGGCCCGCCGAGACCAGGTTGCAGCGGATGTTCTGCTTGCCCAGGTCACGGGCCATGTAGCGGCTGGTGGCCTCCAGGGCCGCCTTGGTCGGGCCCATCCAGTCGTACTGCGGCCAGGCGAACTTCGCGTCGAAGGTGAGGCCGACGACCGAGCCGCCCTCGCTCATCAGCGGCAGCAGCGCCATCGTCAGCGACTTCAGGGAGAAGGCGGAGATCTGCATGGCCGTGGCGACGGACTCGAACGGCGTGTTCAGGAAGTTGCCGCCGAGGGCGTCCTGGGGGGCGAAGCCGATCGAGTGCACGATGCCGTCGAGACGGTCGCCGAACTGCTCACGGACCAGGCCCTCGAGGCGCGCGAGGTGCTCGTCGTTGGAGACGTCGAGCTCCAGGACCTTCACGTTCTCGGGCCTGGGCAGCTTCTTGGCGATGCGCTCGGTCAGCGTCGGCCGGGGCCAGGCGGTGAGGATGATCTCCGCACCCTGCTCCTGGGCCAGCTTCGCGGTGTGGAAGGCGATGGAGGACTCCATCAGCACACCGGTGATGAGGATGCGCTTGCCTTCGAGGATTCCGCTCATGGTGATCAGTGACCCATGCCCAATCCGCCGTCAACCGGGATGACGGCTCCAGTGATGTACGAGGCGTCGTCGGAGGCGAGGAACTTCACCGTGGCGGCGATCTCCTCCGGCTGCGCGTAACGGCCCAGCGGCACCTGGGACACGATGCCGGCGCGCTGCTCGTCGGTGAGCACCGCGGTCATGTCGGTGTCGACGAAACCGGGGGCGACGACGTTGAAGGTGATGTTGCGGGAGCCCAGCTCACGCGCGAGGGAGCGGGCGAAGCCGACCAGGCCGGCCTTGGAGGCGGCGTAGTTGGCCTGGCCCGCGGAGCCCAGCAGGCCGACGACCGAGGAGATCAGGACGACGCGGCCCTTCTTGGCGCGCAGCATCCCTCGATTGGCACGCTTGACGACCCGGAAGGTGCCGGTGAGGTTGGTGTCGACGACGGAGGTGAAGTCCTCCTCGGACATGCGCATGAGGAGCTGGTCCTTCGTCACGCCGGCGTTGGCCACGAGGACCTCCACCGGACCGTGCTTCTCCTCGATCTCCTTGTACGCCTGCTCCACCTGTTCGCCGTCGGTGATGTCGCACCGGACGGCGAGGCAGCCCAGTTCGGTCAGGGCGGCCGGCGGCTCGCCGGAGCGGTACGTGATCGCGACCTTGTCGCCGGCCTCGGCGAACGCGCGGGCGATGGCGAGGCCGATGCCCCGGTTTCCTCCGGTGACGAGAACCGAGCGGCTCAACGGATCACCCTTTCGATAGCGGTCTGGTAGCCGAAAACCTATCGGTATCGCCCCCGTCATGAGGAATCGACCTCCGACAGTGGCGTACGGGTGTCACTGTCGGGTCCCTACAGCTCGGGGGCGGTACGGGAGGGCCCTCGGCCGCCCGGAGGCCCTGCCTCCCGGGCCCCCGGGCCGGCCCGGGAGAGCTCGGCGCACAGGTCGTCGAGACCCGGTCGTACAGCGTCGTCGAGCGCCCGGTCGTACGGCACGGAGCGATACGGAAATACGTTTCTCGCCATCCCGAGGAGCCTCGTCCGATCCGCCCGATCCCGTTTGCGGAAAAGGCGGTTCGGGGCGGGTTCCGCCGTGGGCGCACATCAATGCGCCGACTCGGCGGCGCGTCCCGTGATTGACTTCCGGGACAGTTCGACCAGCCCTTCCGATCGCCGAGAGCGAGGCCGCTCGTGGTCCATCAGATCGATCCTTCGTTCGTCGCGCTGCCCCTGCGGGCGCTCGCCGACGCGGCGCTCGCCCGAGCGCGCGCGCTCGGTGCCGAGCACGCGGACTTCCGCCTGGAGCGGGTGCGCAGCGCCTCGTGGCGGCTGCGCGACGCCAAACCGTCCGGTTCCTCGGACACCACGGACCTCGGCTACGCGGTGCGGGTGGTGCACGGCGGGGCCTGGGGATTCGCGTCCGGGGTCGACCTGACCATGGACGGGGCGGCGCGGGTCGCCTCGCAGGCGGTGGCGATGGCCAAGCTGTCGGCGAAGGTGATCGCGGCGGCCGGGTCCGACGAGAGGGTCGAGCTGGCCGAGGAGCCGGTGCACGAGGAGCGCACCTGGGTCTCCTCGTACGAGATCGACCCCTTCTCCGTCCCCGGTGAGGAGAAGAGCGCGCTGCTCGCCGACTGGAGCGCGCGGCTGCTGCGGGCGGAGGGCGTGGCGCACGTCGACGCCTCGCTGCTCACCGTCCACGAGAACAAGTTCTACGCGGACACGGCGGGGACGGTCACCACGCAGCAGCGGGTCAGGCTGCATCCGCAGCTCACGGCGGTCGCCGTCGACGGGACGACCGGCGAGTTCGACTCGATGCGGACGATCGCGCCGCCGGTCGGGCGGGGCTGGGAGTACCTGACGGGCACCGGCTGGGACTGGGACAAGGAGCTCGACGAGATCCCGGGGCTGCTCGCCGAGAAGATGCGGGCGCCGAGCGTCGAGGCCGGGCGGTACGACCTGGTCGTGGACCCGTCGAACCTGTGGCTGACGATCCACGAGTCGATCGGTCACGCCACCGAGCTGGACAGGGCCCTGGGCTACGAGGCGGCGTACGCGGGCACCTCCTTCGCCACCTTCGACCAGCTGGGGAAGCTCGCGTACGGCTCCTCGATCATGAACGTGACGGGTGACAGGACCGCCGAGCACGGTCTCGCGACCATCGGGTACGACGACGAGGGCGTCGAGGCGCAGTCCTGGGACCTGGTGAAGGACGGCACACTCGTCGGCTATCAGCTGGACCGGCGGATCGCGAAGCTCACCGGCCTCGGCCGGTCGAACGGCTGCGCCTTCGCGGACTCCGCCGCGCACGTGCCGGTGCAGCGGATGGCGAACGTCTCGCTCCAGCCGGATCCGGGCGGTCTGTCGACCGAAGACCTGATCGGGGGTGTGGAGCGGGGCGTCTACGTGGTCGGTGACCGGTCGTGGTCGATCGACATGCAGCGCTACAACTTCCAGTTCACCGGGCAGCGGTTCTTCCGCATCGAGAACGGGCGGCTCGCCGGCCAGCTGCGGGACGTGGCGTACCAGGCGACGACCACCGAGTTCTGGGGCTCGATGGAGCAGGTCGGCGGCCCGCAGACGTACGTCCTCGGTGGCGCGTTCAACTGCGGCAAGGCCCAGCCGGGTCAGGTCGCCGCGGTCTCCCACGGCTGCCCCTCCGCCCTTTTCCGGGGCGTCAACATTCTGAACACGACGCAGGAGGCCGGACGATGAGCGCTCGCCACCAGATCTGCCGGGGGTCCGGGGGTCGACACCCGGGCAAGCACAGCCTGAACACGACGCAGGAGGCCGGACGATGAGCCGCGTCAGCAAGCCGTACGAGATCGTCGAGCGGGCCCTTGAGCTGTCCCGTGCCGACGGGTGTGTCGTCATCGCCGACGAGGAGTCCTCCGCCAATCTGCGCTGGGCCGGGAACGCGCTCACGACGAACGGCGTCACCCGGGGCCGGACCCTCACGGTGATCGCGACCGTCGACGGCGCCCAGGGCACCGCCTCCGGTGTCGTCTCCCGGTCCGCCGTGACCGCCGACGACCTGGAGCCCCTGGTCCGGGCCGCCGAGGACGCCGCGCGCACCGCCGGGCCCGCCGAGGACGCCCAGCCGCTGGTGGCGGACGTGCCCTCGTCCCCCGACTTCACGGACGCGCCGGTGGAGACGTCCTCCGCCGTCTTCGCCGACTTCGCCCCCGCGCTCGGCGAGGCCTTCGCCCGCGCCCGGGCCGGCGGCCGCGAGCTCTACGGGTTCGCCAACCACGAGCTGACCTCCACCTACCTGGGTACGTCCACGGGCCTGCGGCTCCGGCACGACCAGCCCAACGGGACCCTGGAGCTGAACGCCAAGTCCCCCGACCGCTCCCGCTCCGCCTGGGCCGGGCGCTCGACCCGGGACTTCAAGGACGTCGACCCGGCCGCGCTCGACGCCGAGCTGGCGGTCCGGCTCGGCTGGGCGGAGCGGCGGATCGAGCTGCCCGCCGGGCGGTACGAGACGCTGCTGCCGCCGACCGCCGTGGCGGACCTGCTGATCTACCAGCTGTGGTCGTCGGCGGCCCGGGACGCGGTGGAGGGCCGTACGGTCTTCTCCAAGCCCGGTGGCGGCACACGGCTCGGCGAGACCCTCTCCCCGCTGCCGCTGACGCTGCGCAGCGACCCGAACGAGCCGGGTCTGGAGTCCTCGCCGTTCGTGATCGCGCACTCCTCGGGCGACGACTCCTCCGTCTTCGACAACGGTCTGCCGATCGCGCCGACGGACTGGATGCGGGACGGGCGCCTCGAGCGCCTGATCACCACCCGGCACACGGCGGAACTTACTCGGTTGCCCGTGGCGCCCGGGGCGGGGAACCTGGTCCTGGACGGCGGCGGTGAGCGTTCCCTGGAGGAGATGGTGGCCGCCACGGAGCGTGGCCTGCTGCTGACCTGCCTCTGGTACATCCGCGAGGTCGACCCGGCGACGCTGCTGCTCACCGGGCTGACCCGGGACGGCGTCTACCTCGTCGAGAACGGCGAGGTGGTCGGTGAGGTGAACAACTTCCGGTTCAACGAGTCGCCGGTGGACCTGCTGTCGCGGGCCTCGGAGGCGGGCCGGACGGAGAAGACGCTGCCGCGCGAGTGGAGCGACTGGTTCACCCGGGCCGCGATGCCCGCCCTGCGGGTGCCCGACTTCAACATGAGCTCGGTCAGCAAGGGGGTCTGACCCACCTAGACTGAGTCGTCGTACCACCAACAACCTGAGGAGACTGACGGTCGTGACGGACATCGTCGACGAGCTGAAGTGGCGTGGGCTCTTCGCCCAGTCCACCGATGAGGACGCACTGCGCAAGGCTCTCGCGGACGGTCCCGTCACCTTCTATTGCGGTTTCGACCCGACCGCGGCCAGTCTCCACGTCGGCCACCTGGTGCAGGTCCTCACCGTCCGCCGGCTCCAGCAGGCCGGGCACCGGCCGCTGGCGCTTGTCGGCGGGGCCACCGGCCAGATCGGTGACCCGCGGCCGACGGCCGAGCGCACCCTGAACGACCCCGAGACGGTCGCGAACTGGGTGAACCGGCTGCGGACGCAGATCGAGCCGTTCCTCTCCTTCGAGGGGGAGAACGCGGCGGTCATGGTGAACAACCTGGACTGGACCGCCGGCATGACGGCGATCGAGTTCCTGCGGGACATCGGCAAGCACTTCCGGGTCAACAAGATGCTGACCAAGGACTCCGTCGCCCGGCGCCTGGAGTCCGAGCAGGGCATCAGCTACACGGAGTTCAGCTACCAGCTGCTCCAGGGCATGGACTTCCTGGAGCTGTACCGCCGCTACGGCTGCACGCTCCAGCAGGGCGGCTCCGACCAGTGGGGCAACCTGGTGGCGGGGCTCGACCTGATCCACCGCGTGGAGCCCGGCGCCGAGGTGCACGCGCTCGCGACCCCGCTGATGGTCAAGGCGGACGGCACCAAGTTCGGCAAGACCGAGAGCGGGGCCGTCTGGCTGGACCCGGAGATGACCACGCCGTACGCGTTCTACCAGTTCTGGCTGAACGTGGACGACCGGGACATCTCGACGTACATGCGGATCCTGTCCTTCAGGTCCCGCGAGGAGCTGGAGGAGCTGGAGGCGCAGACCGCCGAGCGGCCGCAGGCGCGTGCCGCGCAGCGGGCGCTCGCCGAGGAGCTCACCACCCTGGTGCACGGCGCCGAGCAGTGCGCGGCCGTCATCAACGCCTCCAAGGCGCTGTTCGGGCAGGGCGACCTGGCCGAGCTGGACGAGGCGACGCTCGCCGCCGCCCTGTCCGAGCTGCCGCACGCGCGGGTGACCGAGCTGGGCCAGGTCGTGGACCTGTTCACCGAGGTCGGGCTCGCGCCGAGCAGGTCGGGCGCGCGCCGCACGGTGAAGGAGGGCGGGGCCTACGTGAACAACGTGAAGGTCACCGCCGAGGACGCCGAGGTGTCGGCGGACGAGCTGCTGCACGGCCGCTGGCTGGTGCTGCGGCGCGGCAAGAAGAACCTGGCGGCGATCGAGTTCGCCGGCGCGGAGGGCTGAGGCCCGTCCCCGCACGCCGGGAGGCCCGGTACGGCACGTCACGTGCCGTACCGGGCCTCCCGGTTTCTCCTGTGGCGCTAGGCCCGTCTGCGGTTGCCCTTCATCGAGGCCCACAGCATGTCGCCCACCCCGACCACGGCGACGGCGCCGATCAGCTGGAGCAGGTGGCGGGTCCAGTCGATGCCCTCGGTGTCGTTGACTCCGATCCAGGTCGCGACCGCGTTTCCGAGCACGCTGCCGAGAATGCCGAACACCACCGTCAGCCACAGTGGGATCTGCTGCTTCCCCGGCAGGATCGCCTTCGCGATCAGACCGAGGACCAGTCCCACGATGATCGCCCACAACCAACCCATCGTCGCCTCCTTGTACGCATGTGCGCCCAGTCTCGGCCCATCGGTCATACGTCGCATGTCGGACAGCGCCATACGTGCCCCGGTCTCGTCGTCCCCGGAGGGCGGGCGTACCGTGGAACCGAGGTCCGGACCGGGGAGCGTCCGGCGCGACCGGTGGGTGGTGACGGCGATGCCGAAGCGTGGCGGAACCGAGGTCTTCCGGATCACGGGGGCCCGGCAGGGGCTCGCCGACGACGTGCGCGGGCGGCAGCGGCGCTACGTCATCTCGATGACGGTGCGGACGCTCTCCGTGATCGCGGCGGCGGTGCTGTGGAACGTCGAGCGGCACGTGGCCGTCGTGGCCCTCGCCCTGGGCATCCTGCTCCCCTATGTCGCCGTGGTCATCGCGAACGCGGGCCGCGAGTCGACTCCGTCCCTTCCCTCCACGTTCGTACCGACTCCGGCGCGGCCCGCGCTCGGTGCGGGCGAGGCTTCGGAGGACGGGAAGACGGAGCCGTCGCACGGCCGGAATTGATCACGGACAGTGGCCGGAAAGCTCAAGAAAAGCTCAGATCAATCATGAAGTTCCAGTGCACCGCACCCCATGTGCCGTGACATACTGCCTACGCGCTCCGCATCCCCCGTCGGAGCGACGGACCGATGCCGGGCAGCTCCCCCCGTGGCTGCCCGGCATCGCCCTTGCTGGACAATGATCAGGTGATCAATGGTCCAGTGAGCGAAGAGAAGCCGATCTGCTCCGCCAAGGGGTGCCGCGCCGAAGCCGTCTGGGTGCTCGCGTGGAACAACCCCACGCTGCACACGCCCGAGCGCCGCAAGACCTGGCTCGCGTGCGGGGAGCACCGCGAACACCTCTCCCAGTTCCTGGGGGTACGGGGCTTCCTGAAGGATGTCGTACCGCTGGCGGAGTGGGAGTCCGAGGAGGGTTGAGGCCTTCCGGGCCCGGCCCTCGGGCCCGGCCCTGACGGGAACCGCCGGGTCAGCCGCCGATCGCGGACATCGGGCGGTCGGGCTGGAGGAAGCTCGGGTCGTCGAGGCCCGAGCCGGCCTTCTTGCCCCACATGGCCTGCTTCCAGATCCGGGCGACCTCGTCGTCCGACGCGTCCGAACGGAGCGTGGCCCGCAGGTCCGTCTCCTCGGTGGCGAACAGACAGGTCCGCACCTGACCGTCGGCGGTGAGCCGGGTGCGGTCGCAGGCCCGGCAGAACGGGCGGGTGACGGAGGCGATGACACCGACGGTGTGCGGTCCGCCGTCGACGACCCAGCGCTCGGCCGGCGCCGAACCGCGCTCGTCGGAGCCTTCGGGCGTCAGCGTGAAGCGGGTGCGCAGGGACTCCAGGATGTCACCGGCGGTGATCATGCCGTCGCGCTTCCAGCCGTGCTGGGCGTCCAGGGGCATCTGCTCGATGAAGCGGAGCTCGTAACCCTCCGCCACCGCCCAGGCGAGGAGGTCGGGGGCCTCGTCCGCGTTGAGCCCGGGCATCAGGACCGCGTTGACCTTGACCGGGGTGAGGCCGGCGTCCCGGGCGGCGGCCATGCCGTCGAGGACGTCCCGGTGGCGGTCCCGGCGGGTGAGGGTCTTGAAGACCTCGGGGCGCAGGGTGTCCAGGGAGACGTTGACCCGGTCGAGGCCCGCGGCCTTGAGCGCCGCGGCCGTGCGCTTCAGCCCGATGCCGTTGGTGGTGAGGGACATCCGGGGGCGGGGCTCGAGGGCCGCGCAGCGCTCGACGATGCCGACGAGGCCGGGGCGGAGCAGCGGCTCACCGCCGGTGAAGCGGACCTCGGTGACGCCGAGGTCGGTGACCGCGATGCGGATCAGCCGGACGATCTCGTCGTCGGTGAGCAGGTCCGGCTTGGCCAGCCACTGCAGTCCCTCCTCGGGCATGCAGTAGGTGCAGCGCAGATTGCACCGGTCCGTCAGCGAGACGCGCAGGTCGGTGGCGACCCGGCCATAGGTGTCGATGAGCACTGTGGACCCCCTCCCCGTCTTGCGGTTGCGTGTGGTTCGAGCCTACGTGAGCGGACGGACAACGAGCAGGGCAGATTGTCACGAGGACCGGCGAGGCCGCGTCGTAGAACTCTACGACGCGGCCGTCCGGTGATCGCTGAACGTATACGACCCGCTGCGCTCCGGTGGGTGCCCGGCCGCGGCGGCGACGCCTCAGTGCTTGACGGCGGCGGCGACGCCGACCCCGGTGAGGGACTTGACCTCCAGCTCCGCGTACTTGCCCGCGTCGGGCTCCTCCTTGGAGAGGAGCGAGCCGAGCCAGCCGAGGAGGAAGCCGAGCGGGATCGAGACGAGGCCGGGGTTCTCCAGCGGGAACCAGTGGAAGTCCACGCCCTTGAACATCGAGGCCGGCCCGCCGGAGACGACCGGCGAGAAGAGGACGAGGACGACGGAGGAGACCAGTCCGCCGTAGATCGACCAGAGCGCGCCCTGGGTGGTGAACCGCTTCCAGAAGAGCGAGTAGAGGATCGTCGGCAGGTTGGCCGAGGCGGCGACCGCGAAGGCGAGGGCGACCAGGCCGGCGACGTTGAGGTCGCGGGCGAGGGCGCCGAGCGCGATCGACACGATGCCGATGAGGACGGTGGACCAGCGGGCGGCCCGCATCTCCTCCTTCTCGGTGGCCTTCCCGCGCCTGATCACGTTCGCGTAGATGTCGTGCGCGAAGGACGAGGAGGAGGCCAGGGTCAGACCGGCGACCACGGCGAGGATGGTGGCGAAGGCGACGGCGGAGATGACGGCGAGGAGGATCGCGCCGCCGGTGGAGTCGGCGCCGCCGCCGACCTCCAGGGCGGTGAGCGGGGCCGCCGTGTTGCCCGCCTTGTTGGACGCCTTGATGGTGTCGCCGCTGAGCAGGGCGGCGGCGCCGAAGCCGAGGACGATCGTCATCAGGTAGAAGGCGCCGATGATGCCGATGGCCCAGTTGACCGACTTACGGGCGGCCTTGGCGGTCGGCACCGTGTAGAAGCGGATCAGGATGTGGGGCAGGCCGGCGGTGCCGAGGACGAGGGCGATGCCGAGGGAGATGAAGTCGAGCTTCGAGACGGAGCTCAGGCCGTACTTGAGGCCGGGCTCCAGGAACGCGTCGCCCTTGCCGCTGTTGGTGGCGGCGGCGCCGAGCAGCTGCGAGAGGTTGAAGTCGAACTTCAGCAGGATGAGGAAGGTGATGAGGAGCGTGCCCGCGATGAGCAGGACGGCCTTCACCATCTGCACCCAGGTGGTGCCCTTCATGCCGCCGATGGTCACGTAGACGATCATCAGGACGCCGACGAGGGCGACGATCGCGACCTTGCCGCCGTCGCTGGTGATGCCGAGGAGCAGCGAGACGAGGACGCCGGCGCCGGCCATCTGCGCGAGCAGGTAGAAGATCGAGACGACGATGGTGGAGGTGCCGGCGGCGGTCCTGACGGGCCGCTGGCGCATCCGGTAGGCGAGGACGTCGCCCATGGTGAACCGGCCGGAGTTGCGCAGCGGTTCGGCGACCAGGAGCAGGGCGACGAGCCAGGCGACCAGGAAGCCGATGGAGTAGAGGAAGCCGTCGTAGCCGTAGAGGGCGATGGCGCCGCTGATGCCGAGGAAGGACGCGGCGGACATGTAGTCGCCGGAGATCGCGAGGCCGTTCTGGAAGCCGGTGAACTGGCCGCCGCCGGCGTAGAAGTCGGCGGCGCTGCGGGTCTGGCGGCCGGCCCAGACGGTGATGACCAGGGTCGCGATGACGAAGGCGCCGAAGAGGGCGATGATCAGGGGCCGGTGCTCGCTGGTGGCGCTGTCGGCCGCGAGCAGGACGGGGGTGGTCATGCGTCGCCCTCCATACGGTTTCTGATGGCGTCGGCCTTGGGGTCGAGCCGGTTCGCCGCGTGCCGCGAGTAGAGCCAGGCGATGAGGAAGGTGGTGAGGAACTGGCCGAGGCCCAGGACGAGCGCCACGTTGATGTTGCCGAAGACCTTGGTCCCCATGAAGCCGCCCGCGTAGTTGGAGAGCAGCACGTACAGCAGGTACCAGGCGATGAAGGCGAGGGTCAGGGGAAAGGCGAAGGAACGGTACGTACGGCGCAGTTCGCCGAACTCGGCACCCTCCTGCACCTCGACGAACTGTTCCGTCGTGGGCGATACGGGAGCGTTTGCGGCCTCCGTCCCGTTTCTGGGCGGCGGCGGTGCTTCGGTAGCCACTGATTCTCCTCGTGACGCGGGGGCGGACGGCATGGTCAAGGGGGCCTCACCAGGGGTGCGGGAGCCGGGGTTCCGAACGGAACCCCTCCCCTGCACAACGGCACGGAGCGGGAAGCGAAGCGGTTCACGCGAGGGATTTATTCGCACAGATCTTCATGAAGTCTTCTCAACTCATTGAAGCGCCGGGAAGATCAGCGATAGCTTCACTCGTCATGCACCTGTCCGCGCGCAAACCCGCTCGCGGGCAGTACATACGGATGATGTGGAGAACCCATGGCTCATCTGGGATCGAGGCGCGGCCGAGCTCTTGCTCTGCCGGTTGGTCTCGCGCTCACGGCCTCGCTCGGCTTCCTTCCCTCCGGCGCCGCCTCCGCCGCGGAGCTGAGCGACGCACCGGCGGCAGCCGTCACGGCGACGAACGGGCCGAAGCTCTCGTACGTCGTCAACGTCGCGGGGGGCCGCTGGACCGCCGCCTCCGTGAAGAAGGCGATAGCCGCCGCGGGCGGCGAAGTGGTCATCTCGTACGACCAGATAGGCGTGATAGTCGTCCACTCGCAGAACCCCGAGTTCGCGAAGACGATCCGCACGGCGCGTGGTGTGGTGTCGGCCGGTGCGACCCGTACCGCCCCGCTGTCCGCGCAGACGGACACCTCCGTCGACGAGGGCGCCCAGATGCTCTCCGCGGCCGAGGCCCAGGCCGCCGCGGCCACCGCGTCGGACGAGCAGGACCCGCTGGAGCCCCTGCAGTGGGACCTGCCGGCCATCAAGGCGGACAAGGCCCACCAGAAGACGCTCGGCAGCAAGCGCGTCACCGTCGCCGTCATCGACACGGGTGTCGACGACACCCACCCGGACCTGGCGCCGAACTTCGACGTCGCCGCCTCCGCCAACTGCGTGTCGGGCAAGCCGGACACCACCGCCGGCTCGTGGCGCCCCAACCCGGGCGAGAGCGACCACGGCACCCACGTCGCCGGCACGATCGCCGCCGCCAAGAACGGCATCGGCGTCACCGGTGTCGCCCCGGGCGTCAAGGTCTCCGGCATCAAGGTGTCCAACCCGGACGGCTTCTTCTACACCGAGGCCGTGGTCTGCGGCTTCGTGTGGGCGGCCGAGCACGGTGTCGACGTCACGAACAACAGCTACTACACCGACCCGTGGCTGTTCGCCTGCAAGAACGACGACGACCAGAAGGCGCTCATCGAGGCGGTCACCCGCGCCACCCGCTACGCGGAGGGCAAGGGCACGGTCAACGTGGCCGCGGCCGGCAACTCGAAGTTCGACCTCGCGGCCGACTCGATCGTCGACAAGAGCAGCCCGAACGACACCACTCCGGTCGAGAGGGTCATCGACCCGAAGGTGTGCCTCGACTACCCGGGCATGCTGCCGGGCGTCGTCACCGTCTCCGCGACCGGTGCCAAGGACCTGAAGGCGTCGTACTCGAACTACGGTCTCGGCGTCATCGACGTCTCCGCCCCCGGCGGTGACCGCACCGAGTACCAGACCCCGGACGCCCCGGCGGTCAACGGCCGCATCCTGTCGACCACGGTCAACGGCGGCTACAACTACAAGGCCGGCACGTCGATGGCCGCGCCGCACGCGGCGGGCGTCCTCGCGCTGATCAAGTCGACGCACCCGCACGCGAGCCCGGCGGCGCTGAAGGCGCTGCTGTACGCGCAGGCCGACGACCGCGCCTGCACCAACCCGTACGACATCGAGGGCGACGGCAAGATCGACGCCGTCTGCGAGGGTGGCACGAACAAGAACGGCTTCTACGGAGCCGGTCTGATCGACGCGCTGGACGCCGTCCGCCGCTGAGCACGGATCGCCTGAACGAGGGGCCCCGGTGTGGTCTGCCACACCGGGGCCCTTCGCATGGCACTCGGTGCCACACTGCGGTCATGGACAACGGCATGGACACCACGGTGCGCACCGGTACGGAGTCGTTGTGGTCGGCCCTCGGCGGCGATCCCGCCCTGGTGGACCGCGTGGAGTACGGCGGGACCTCCGGGCTGCTGCCCGCGCGGCTGCCCGTGATGGACCTGGCCCGGGCCGCGGTCGCGGTCGCCGGGCTCGCGGCCGTCGAACGGGCGGGAGTGCCGGGGCCGGTGCGGGTGGACGACGGGGCCGTCGCCACCGCCTTCGTGAGCGAGCGTCACCTGCGGGTCGACGGGCGGGCGCCGGTGAACTTCGCGCCGCTGTCGCGGTTCTGGCGGGCGGCGGACGGCTGGGTCCGTACGCATGCCAACTACCCTCACCACCGGCTGGCGTTGCTCACCGCGCTCGGTGCCACCGACTCCGTCGAGGCCGTCGCGGCGGCGATCGGCGAGCGGAAGGCCGTCGAGGTCGAGAGCGCGGTGTACGCGGCCGGGGGCCTGGCCGTCGCCCTGCGGACGCCCGGGGAGTGGGCGGAGCACGCCCAGGGACGGGAGGTGGCGGCGCGGCCGCTGCTGACCCGGGAGCGGCTCGACGAGGCCCCGCCCCGGCGCCGTACGGGCCCCCTGCGGGTCCTGGACCTGACCCGGGTGATCGCCGGTCCCGTCGCGACCAGGACGCTCGCGCTGCTCGGCGCGGACGTGCTGCGGATCGACCCGCCGGGCAATCCCGAACTGCCGGACCAGCACGCGGACACGGACGTCGGGAAGCGGACCGCCGCCCTTGACCTGGACAGCCCGTCGGACCGGCGCGCCTTCGGCGAACTCCTGGACTCCGCGGACGTGTTGGTGACCGGCTACCGGCCGGGCGCGCTCGACCGCTTCGGCCTCGACCGGCCCGGCCTGGTGACCGCGCGGCTCTCCGCCTGGGGCGACTACGGGCCGTGGGGCGGACGGCGCGGGTTCGACTCCCTGGTGCAGGTGGCGACCGGGATCGCCGTGACCGAGGGCTCGGCGCGGGAGCCGGGCGCGCTGCCCGCGCAGGCCCTGGACCACGGCACGGGCTATCTGCTCGCGGCGGCGGTGCTGCGGTCGCTGACCGAGCAGGACCGGGAGGGCGGCACCCGGCTCGTACGGCTGGCACTCGCGCAGACCGGGCACTGGCTGACGCACGGGCTGCCCAGGTACGAGCCCGGCCGGTACGTCACGGAGACGGACGGCCCGCTGGGCCGGCTGCGGCACGCCCTGTCGCCGGTCGCGTACGAGGGCGGCCCGGCGGGCTGGTCGCGCCCGCCGGGCGTCGCGGGCGCGGACGCCCCGGAGTGGCTCGGGGCCGGGCCCGGGGTGCGGACACCCCCTACGGCTTGACGAGGACCTTCAGGGCGGTGCGCTCGTCCATCGCCTTGTAGCCGCCCGGCACCCCGTCGAGGTCGACGGTCAGGTCGAAGACCGGGGACGGGTCGATGCGGCCGTCGAGGACGTCCGGGAGCAGTTCCGGGATGTACGCGCGCACGGGGGCGACGCCGCCGCGCAGCGCGATGTTCCGGTCGAACATGACGGACAGGTCGAGTCCGGTGCCGCTGCCGTGCGGGACGCCGACGTAGCCGATGGAGCCGCCGTCGCGGGCGATGGCGACGGCGGTCCGCATGGACTGCTCGGTGCCGACGGCCTCGATCACGCCGTGGGCGCCCTGGCCCCCGGTGAGTTCGCGGACGGCGGCCTCGGCGGCCTCGCCGCGCTCGGCGACGACGTCGGTGGCGCCGAAGAGGCGGGCGATGTCGGTGCGGGCGGTGTGCCGGCCGAGGGCGATGATCCGCTCGGCGCCGAGGCGCTTGGCGGCGAGGACACCGCAGAGGCCGACGGCGCCGTCGCCGACGACCGCGACGGTGGAGCCGGGCCGCACGCCCGCGCCGAGGGCGGCGTGGTGGCCGGTGCCCATGACGTCGGAGAGGGCGAGCAGCGCGGTCAGGAGCCGGTCGTCGGATGCGGCGTCGGCGGGGAGCTTGACGAGGGTGCCGTCGGCGAAGGGGACGCGGACGGCCTCGCCCTGGCCGCCGTCGGAGCCGACCGAGCCCCAGAAGCCGCCGCGCGGGCAGGAGGTCTGGAGCCCTTCGGCGCAGTGGTCGCAGGTGCCGTCGGACCAGACGAAGGGGGCGACGACGAGGTCGCCCGCGGTGAAACCGGTGACCTCGGAGCCCGCCGCCTCGACGACGCCGAGGAACTCGTGGCCGATGCGCTGGCCGGGCTGCCGTGCGGACTCGCCGCGGTAGGCCCACAGGTCGCTGCCGCAGACACAGGCGCGCAGGACGCGGACGACGGCGTCGGTGGCGTCCCGCACGACCGGGTCGGGCACGTCCTCCACGCGCATGTCGAACGGGGCGTGGATGGTGGTGGCGCGCATGACGGGGGGTCCTTGCTGTCAGTCGATTGTACGACGTTCACCGTACATCGCGCGGAGCGCTCCCGCCGTCAGCAGGCACTGCGCCGCGATGTACGTCAGCATGACCCAGAAGTCGGGTACCGGCAGCTGGGGCCACTCGGCGACCCCGGAGGCGATGAGGGTGTCGGACAGCAGGAACAGGGCGCCGCCGAGTCCGGCGAGGAGGCCGAGCGAGCTCGCGCGGTAGGCCATGGCGGTGAGGAGCAGCGAGTAGCCGGCGACCGGGATCCGCAGTTCGGCGGGGAGGTCGGGCCAGAGGAGCACGACGGTGCCGGCGAGGGCGGCGGTGTACGCGGCCCCCAGGGGTACGGACGTACGGCGCCGCCCGAAGAGGAGCAGGTAGCAGACGTGTCCGACGGCGAAGGAGCCCATGCCGACGAGGAAGGCCCAGTCGGCGTCGGAGAGCAGGAGGACGTCGCCGCCCCAGCCGAGCAGGAGCGCTGCGGTCAGCGGCTTCGGGGCGCCCCGGGTGACGGCGTACGCGGCGAGCAGCGGCATCAGGAGCGGCTTGGCGAGCCGGTGGCCGAGCTCGGCGCCGGCGAGCAGGGAGATCAGGTCGACGGCGGCCGCGAGCCCGAAGGCGACGAGCAGCGCGCGGGAGACGAGCGGACGGGAGGAGGCCGGGAGGGCGCGGGCGGGCGCGGCTCCGGCGCTCACGCGGCGGGCTCCACGGCGGGGCCGGTGCGGACGTCCGAGCCGGTGCGGACGTCGGGAACGGCTCCGGCGTCGGGGCCGGTGCCCTTCGGCGTCCCGGACGGCGGTCCCGGTTGCCAGCCGGGGCCGCGGAAGACCCGTCCGGCCCGCTCGCGCCAGTCGTCCGCGGCCCGGAGGTCGCGGGCGATGGCGGCGTACTCGTGGGTGGCGACCCGCAGCGGGTTGTACGTCTCGATGTTCTTGGTGAGGCCGTAGACGGGCCGCTCGGTCTCGCCGACCCAGGAGCCGAACATCCGGTCCCAGACGATGAGGATCCCGCCGAAGTTCCGGTCCAGGTAGCCGCCCTGGGAGGCGTGGTGGACGCGGTGGTGGGAGGGCGTGTTGAGGACGTACTCGAAGGGCCGGGGCAGCTTGCCGACGCGCTCGGTGTGGATCCAGAACTGGTAGACGAGGTTGACGGAGTAGCAGAAGGCGACGGCCGCCGGGTGCACGCCGAGGGCGATCATCGGCAGGTAGAAGGGCCAGGAGGTCACGCTGGTCCACGGCTGGCGCAGGGCGGTGGTGAGGTTGAATTTGCGGCTGCTGTGGTGGACGACGTGGCAGGCCCAGAGGATGCGGACGACGTGGTGTCCGCGGTGCTGCCAGTAGTAGAGGAAGTCCTGCGCGAGCAGCATGAGCGGGATCGTCCACCAGAGGACGGGGACGCGCAGCGGGGTCAGCTCGTAGACGGCGGTGTAGACGGCGACCACGGGGATCTTCCACAGCGCGTCGAAGGCCAGGCTTCCGAGGCCCATGCCGATGCTGGTGGCGGCGTCCTTGGTCTCGTATCCGGCGGCGTCCTCGTCGGGATGGATCCGGTGGCTGACCATCTCCACGACGGTGAGCAGGACGAACGCCGGTATGGACCAGAGCACGACATCGGGCAGGTTCGGCATGCCGTCGACGGTAGGGGTGGTGGGCGGGGCGGGGCTAGACGTTGTTACCAACAAGTATGCGAGACCGCTTGTCAGCAAGCTTTGGCACCTTCCGACAAGGCGTGCGCTCCTCGGGCCCGGTCGCCCCGATCGCCCAGGTCGCCCCGATCAGACCCCGGCCGCCCCGAGCAGCGAGCCCGCGCCGTAGGTGACGGCCATCGCGAGGGCCCCGCCGGCCATGTTGCGGAGGACCGCGGGGCGGGCGGGCGCGTCGCCGAGGCGAGCGCTCCACCAGCCGGTGAGGGCGAGCGCCGCGAGGACGGAGAGCACCGTGACCCAGAGGCGGGCGGAGGCCGGGGGGAGCACCATCGCCAGGAGGGGGAGCAGGGCGCCGACGGTGAAGGCGAGGAAGCTGGCACCGGCGGCGTGCCAGGGGTCGGTGAGCTCGTCGGGGTCGATGCCCAGCTCCACGCGCGCGTGGGCGCGCAGCGCGTCGCGCTCGGTGAGCTGCTCCGCGGCCTCCCGGGCGACTTCCGCGGAGAGGCCGCGGGCGGAGAGGAGGCCGGTCAGTTCGTCGAGCTCGGCCTCCGGCCGCTCCCGCAGTTCGCGTTTCTCCTGGGCGAGCGCGGCCTTCTCGGAGTCCCGCTGGGTGGAGACCGAGACGTACTCCCCCGCCGCCATCGACATCGAACCGGCGAGCAGCCCCGCGAGGCCGGCCGTGAGCAGTGCGGTCCGCGACCCGGTGGCGCCGGCGACGCCCACGACGAGGCCGGCGGTGGAGACGACCCCGTCGTTGGCTCCGAGCACCGCGGCCCGGAGCCAGTTGAGGCGGGATCCGAGACCTCCGGCGTGGGCCTCGACGGGCGCGGGGGGTTCGGTCACGTCAGGAGGGTCGCACCCGCCGGGCCGCCGGACGGGGACCGACCCGCCCGGGAGGCAGGCCCTGCCGTCCCGCACGCGCGCCCGTACGCGGGACGGGACGGGATCCGGGCGCGGCATCGCGCCGGCCCGTCCTCGCCCGGGGGATTCCGGGGGCACCGGGGACGGACTTGTCGGTCTCGGGCCGTATCCTCAATGACCGTGCTTGACGACCGTACGACAGCAGCGACGTGGCCGGCCGCCTACCCGCAGGGGTACGCGGTCGTCGACGTGGAGACCACCGGCCTCGCCCGCGACGACCGGATAGTGTCGGCTGCCGTCTACCGGCTGGACGCCCAGGGGAACGTCGAGGACCACTGGTACACCCTCGTCAACCCCGAGCGCGATCCCGGACCCGTGTGGATCCACGGCCTCACCAGTGACGTCCTGGAGGGCGCGCCGCTCTTCCCGGAGATCGCGGCGGAGTTCGCGGCCCGGCTCGACGGGCGGGTCCTCGTCGCGCACAACGCGATGTTCGACTGGCAGATGATCGCCCGGGAGTACGCGCGCGCCGAGTCGGCGGCGCCGGTGCGGCAGCGGCTGTGCACGATCGCGCTCGCCAAGGAGCTTTCGCTGCCGCTGCCCAACCACAAGCTGGAGTCGCTCGCCGCGCACTTCGGCGTCGTGCAGCAGCGCGCGCACCACGCGCTCGACGACGCGCGGGTGCTCGCCGAGGCTTTCCGGCCGAGCCTGCACGCGGCCGCCGAGCGCGGCATACGGCTGCCGCTGCTCGAATGCCGGCCGCTGACCGAATGGGCCTCGTCGCCCGAGCGCCCCCGGGCCGGTCACCAGGCCTCGGGTCCGGCCGCGTACCGGGCGAACAGCTGGCGTCCCTCGCGGAAGCGCCCGCCGTGCCCGTACCCCAACCCCGGCCGGTACGAGACGGACAAGCCGCTCAAGCAGGGCATGCGGGTGGCCTTCTCCGGGGACACCTCCGTCGACCGCGAGCTCCTGGAGGACCGCACCGTCGAGGCCGGTCTCCATGTCGCCGGCAGCGTCTCCCGGCTGACCAGCCTGCTGGTCACCAACGATCCGGACGCCGCCACCTCCAAGACCCTCAAGGCGAGGTCCTTCGGCACGCCGGTCGTCGACGAGGCCGCGTACACCCAGTTGCTGCGGGACGTGACCCCGGCAGACGGGTGACGCCCCGCGCCCTGCGGGCGTGCCGAGCTGCGCGCGCCCGCCGGGAGCCCCACCCTGTGGCGCATGGCACGTTGTGAGGTCTGCGGAAACGATTACGGCATGTCCTTCGAAGTCCACGCGCAGGGCGCGGTCCATGTCTTCGATTGCTTCGCCTGCGCCATCCACCGCATGGCGCCCATCTGTGAGCACTGCCGGGTCCAGATCATCGGGCAGGGCGTCGAGGTCGACGGCAACTGGTACTGCGGCGGTCACTGCGCCCGCGCGGAGGGAAAGGTGGGCATTGTCGACAGGGTGTGACGGGGCCGGTGCGCCGGCCGCCGTTGCGGAAACGATCCTCTGATGGCTTCCGGCCCTCTTCGGCACCCGCCGCAAGGGGGCCTTTCGTCACGTTGTACCGTCAACGGCGTGTACCGCTTCCTGTTGTCCCGGCAGTGGGTGATCCTCACCCTCGTCGCCCTCGTCCTCGTTCCGACGATGATCGAGCTGGGCCTCTGGCAGTTCCACCGGCACGAACGCCGGGTGGCCCAGAACGCCCTGATCGCGGACAGCGTCGCGGCGGAGCCGGTCCCGGTCGAGGAGCTCACCTCCCCCGGCCACACCGTCCCGCGCGCCGACTACTGGAAGCCCGCCACGGCCACCGGCACCTTCGACACCGCCCACGAGGTGGTCGTCCGTCGCCGCACCAACTCCGACGACCGGGTCGGCGTGCACGTCCTGACTCCGCTGGTCCTCCGGGACGGCCGGGTCGTCCTGGTCAACCGCGGCTGGGTACCGGCCGCCGCCGACCAGCACTCCTTCCCGCCGGTGCCGCCCGCGCCCAAGGGCGAGGTCACGATCACCGGCCGCCTCAAGGCCGACGAGACGACCGGCGCGAGCGGCATCAAGGACCTGAAGGGCCTGCCGGACCGCCAGGTGATGCTGATCAACAGCGGGCAGCAGGCCGAGCTCATCGGCCGCGAGGTGCTCGGCGGCTACCTCGAACAGATCGAGCCCGAGCCCGCGGGGAACACCCCCGAGCTGATCCCCGAGCCCGACCACGACTCGATCGGCGCCCACATGGCGTACGCCGTGCAGTGGTGGCTCTTCACGGCCGGGGTGCCCGTCGGCTGGGTGATCCTGGTCCGCCGGGAGAAGCGCGACCAGGCAGCGGCGGCGGCCCGTTCCGAGGACTCCGGGGACTCCGGGACTCCGGAGAAGGACGCGGACGCGATCCAGGCCACTCCGTCCCTCTGATTGACCACCGCCGCTTGCGGGAACAGCCCAGAGCGTGACGCAAAGTATCGACGACTACGCCCTCATCGGTGATCTCCAGACCGCCGCGCTCGTCGGCCGCGACGGATCGGTCGACTGGCTGTGTCTGCCCCGGTTCGACTCGGCCGCCTGCTTCGCCGCGATCCTCGGCGACGAGAACAACGGCCACTGGCGGATCGCGCCCAAGGGCGCCACCACCTGCGCCACCCGCCGGTACGTCGAGGACACCCTCGTCCTGGAGACCTACTGGGAGACCCGTACCGGCACCGTCAAGGTCGTCGACTTCATGCCGCAGCGGGACAGGGCCCCCGATCTCATGCGGATCGTGGAGGGCGTCAGCGGCACCGTCGAGATGAGCTCCGTCGTGCGGCTCCGCTTCGACTACGGCTCGGTCGTGCCCTGGATGCGCCGCACCGACGGCCACCGGGTCGCGGTCGCCGGTCCCGACGCCGTCTGGCTGCGCAGCGAGCCGCCCGTGAAGACCTGGGGCCAGCAGTTCTCCACCTGCTCCTCCTTCACCGTCACCGCCGGCGAGAAGGTCGCCTTCGTCATGACCTGGCACCCCTCGCACGAGCCGCGCCCCGCCCTCATAGATCCTTACGAGGCCCTGGAGCACTCCCTCGCGGACTGGCGGGAGTGGGCGGCGCTCTGCACCTACCGGGGTCCGTACCGGGAGGCGGTGCTGCGCTCCCTGATCACCCTCAAGGCTCTCACGTACGCCCCGACCGGCGGGATCGTGGCCGCCCCCACCACCTCCCTGCCGGAGGAGGTCGGCGGCGTGCGGAACTGGGACTACCGGGCCTGCTGGCTGCGGGACTCCTCGCTCACCCTCGGCGCGCTGCTCGCCGCCGGATACGTCGAGGAGGCCCGCGCCTGGCGCGACTGGCTCCTGCGCGCGGTCGCGGGCGACCCGGCCGACCTGCAGATCATGTACGGGCCGGCGGGCGAGCGCCGGCTCCCCGAGACCACCCTGCCCTGGCTGCGGGGCTACGCCGACTCGGCGCCGGTCCGGACCGGGAACGCGGCCGTGGACCAGTTCCAGCTCGACGTGTACGGCGAGGTCATGGACTCGCTCCACCGCGCGCGTGAGGCCGGGATCCCGCCGGAGCGGCACGCCTGGAACCTCCAGCTGAGCCTGCTCGGCTTCCTGGAGTCCACCTGGCGCGAACCCGACGAGGGCCTGTGGGAGGTGCGCGGACCACGCCGCCACTTCACCCACTCGAAGGTGATGGCCTGGGTGGCCGCCGACCGGGCGGTGCGCGCCCTGGAGGCCGATCCCTCGCTGCCGGGGGACGCGGCACGGTGGCGGGCGATGCGGGACGAGATCCACGCGCAGGTGTGCGCCAAATCCTATGACCCCGTCCGGAACACCTTCACCCAGTCGTACGGCTCGCTGGAGCTGGACGCGGCGACCCTGCTCATCCCCCAGGTCGGTTTCCTGCCGCCGGACGACCCCCGGGTGGTGGGGACGGTGGACGCCGTGCAGGCGGAGCTGCTGCACGAGGGCTACCTGCGCCGGTACAGCGTCGACTCGGGGGCGATCGACGGTCTGCCGGGCCAGGAGGGCACCTTCCTGGTCTGCTCGTTCTGGCTGGCGGACGCCCTCCTGCTGATCGGCAGGAAGGACGAGGCCCGCGAGCTCTTCGAACGCCTCGTGGTCCTCCGCAACGACGTCGGGCTCCTGGCGGAGGAGTACGACCCCGCGGCGGGACGCCAACTGGGCAACTTCCCGCAGGCCTTCAGCCACATCGGTCTCGTCGGCACGGCACTCGCGCTGGCCGGGGAGGATCAGGACCCGGCAGGATAGCCCCATGGATCTTGGGCTGAAGGACCGTGTGTACGTGGTGACCGGGGCGACGCGGGGGCTCGGGCGGGCCTCCGCCGAGGCGCTGCTCGCCGAGGGCGCGAAGGTGCTGGTCACCGGGCGGGACGAGAAGAGCGTCGCGGAGGCGGTGGCCGAGCTTGGACCCGGCGCGGCCGGGGTCGCCGCCGACAACGGCGACCCGGAGACCCCGGCGCGGCTCGTCGCCGAGGCGCGGGCCCGGTTCGGCGGCTTCGACGGCATCCTGATCAGCGTGGGCGGTCCGGCTCCCGGCTTCGCGGCGGACAACACCGACGAGCAGTGGGCGGCGGCCTTCGACACCGTCTTCCTCGGCGCGGTCCGGCTGGCCCGCGCGGCGGCCGAGACGCTCACCGACGGCGGGGTCATCGGCTTCGTCCTGTCGGGTTCGGTCCACGAGCCGATCCCCGGACTGACCCTCTCCAACGGGCTCCGCCCCGGCCTCGCCGGCTTCGCGAAGTCCCTCGCCAACGACCTGGGGCCGCGCGGGGTGCGGGTCGTCGGGCTGCTGCCGAGCCGGATCGACACGGACCGGGTGCGGTCCCTGGACGCGCTCTCCGGCGACGCGGACGCGGCCCGCGCGGCCAACGAGGCCGCCATCCCGCTGCGCCGCTACGGGACCCCGGAGGAGTTCGGGCGGACGGCGGCCTTCCTGCTGTCGCCGGCCGCCTCGTACCTGACGGGCGTGATGCTGCCGGTGGACGGCGGGGCGCGCAGCGGCTTCTGAGCGCCCGCGCCCCGGCCCGCCGTCAGGTCACCCGCCGGGCCCGGTGCTTCACCGCCCGCAGTCGCGCCTCGGTGGGCAGGGAGTCCAGGCCCGTGGACGTGCGGGCGTGGGCGAGGGCCTGGGTGCTGAGGGTGGACAGTGCGTCCCCCGGGGAGGCGTACGGCTCCAGGTGGAGCACCGCCCGGGTACGGGGGGCGGTGCGGCGGCCGGTGAGGGAGACCCGGGCCTTGGCCACCCCCTCCTGGGCCGCGGCGTCCGCCTCCAGGACGCCTTCCAGGGCCCGGCCGCGCAGGACAGCCTCCTCGCCGTCGCCGCTCTCCACGGCGACCTCGGCGAGCCGGGCCCGCCGGAACTGGACGAACAGCCACCACAGGGCGAGCAGGACGACGAGCCCGAGGACCGCGATGACCACGGGCCACCACCAGCCCTCGTCCCGCCAGCGCTGCCGGTCGGCGGTGGTGAGCAGCACGTCCGAGGGGCCGGACCAGGGCCACCAGGACGGTACGGACAGGTCGAGGGCGGCGGCGAGGACTCCCCCGCCGACGAGGACGAGAAGCAGCCCGGCGAGGCCGAGCAGGACGCGGTTGACGCGCCGGAGGACGACCGTCACCGGGCTCACCCCTTTCTGGGCGGCCTGGCCACCCGTACGGTCACCGCGGGCGGGTGGGCGAGGGCCAGTTCGTCGACGCCGGCGGCCAGAGCCGCTTCCAGGTCGGCGCGGACCTCGTCGAGCGCGCGGAAGTGCGAGACGGCCCGGGCCTTCGCCTTGGCGCGGCCGACGCGCACCCGGACGGACTGCACGCCGGAGACCTCCATGGCGCGGTCCCGCAGGGCGAGGGCGGCCGCCTCGCGGTCGAGTCCGGCCCGTACGTCGGCGTGTGCGCGGCGCATCGGGAGGACGGCGCGCAGCCCGGGGGTCAGCGCGAGGACGAGGAGCCAGACGCCGAGGGCGACCGCGAGGGAGGCGCCGACGAGGACCAGGGTGTCGTCGAGCGGCCGGGTCGCGAGGGCGTCGGCGAGTTCCTTCCGCCAGGCCATGGCGGTGCGGTCGGCGCGGACGGCCGCCACGTCGTAGAGGAGCAGCCCGGTCCCGGCGAGGACCAGGGCGGCGAGCAGGGCGGCGGGGATGCGGCGTACGGCCCAGAAGCGCCGGGCGGGTGCGTCGGCCAGGACGGGCACGCCGTCGCGGTCGGCGGCGGGGCCCGGGTCCAGGTCGGGCGTGGTCGTCATGACAGCCGGTCCCTCCGTGTGGCCTGCCGGGTCAGCGCGGAGTGGAGGCGTTCCACATGGACGGTGACCTCGTGGACCTCCATGCCGACGAGCTCCTCCACGCGCGCGCGGACCCGGCCCCGGACGGCGCCGCACCGGCGGCCGACGTCCGAGGGGTAGTCGAGTTCGAGGCTGATCGCGATCCTGGCGACGTCCCGGTGGACGGCGACGGAGGCGTGCGGGCGGGCGCCGCCCTCGGGAACGGCCTCCAGGGCTTCACCCGCCGCCTGGGCGGCGATCTTCGCGACGACCCGGTCGGCGATCGTGGTCGCGCCCCGGCCCCGTACGGGGTCCGGGGCCGGCTTCGCCACCATCCGTCACCGCCGCCGCTCGCCGCGTTCGCGGCTCCGGAAAAAATCGCCCGGTTCGAGGTCGCCTTCGAGGAAGCGTCCCACCACGAAGCCGACCGCTCCCAACGCCGCGACCAGTAGAAACGCCCCGAAGCCGCCGAAGTATCCGGCGAAGCCGAGGGCCATGCCGGCCAACAGGCCGACCACCGCCATGCTCATTCCTGACCCCTTCCTGAGGATCTCTGGCCCCCCGTGCCCCGCCGTCGGCGACTACTGGAGCCGCTGTTCCGGCTCCTCTTCCTCCTCGTCGGGCAGCTTCACGTCGCTGACCGCGATGTTCACCTCGACGACCTCGAGGCCCGTCATGCGCTCGACGGCCGCGATGACGTTCTCGCGGACGTCTCCGGCGACATCCGTGATGGAGAAGCCGTAGACGACGACGATCTCCAGGTCGAGCGCGGTCTGTACCTCGCCTACCTCTGCCTTCACCCCTCGGGTGACGTTCGACTTCTGGCCGCCGCTGCCGGGAACGCGGTCGCGTACGGCGCCGAAGGTGCGGGAGAGTCCGCTGCCCATGGCGTGGACGCCGTCGACGTCGCGGGCGGCGAGACCGGCGATCTTCTCGACGACTCCGTCGGCGATCGTGGTCTTTCCCCGGGAGGCCGGGTCGCCGCCGCCCCGCTTGGTGACCTGGGCGCGGCGCGGTTCGTCGGCGGAGGTGGAGCCGGAGTGGGTGGTGTCCGTCATCAGATTTAGCCCCTTCTGGGATATTTCGGGGTTCTTCGCTCACACTAAGGGCGGTTACCCGGTCTCGCCCCGGGGATACGGCAAGCTGGGGCAATGACTACGGGTGACGGTTGGACCGCGGCGGTACGGGAACGCCTCGCCCCGGGCAGGCTGCTGCCGCTCGGAACGGCGGCGGACGGGGCATGGATCACCGAGCGGGCGGCGCGCGAGGTGCTGGAGAGGGCCGCTGCGGCGGTCCCGGGCGTGGTGCCGGGCGGCCTGCGGATCCGCCCCGCGGACCAGGAGTCCGATCAGGAGGCCGTGCCGGAGACCGCTTCGGAGCGGGAACCGGGGTCGGAGCCGGGGGCCCTGCGCATCTCGGCCTCGTTCGGCGCGGTGGCCGGGCGGCCGCTCACCGAGCTCACGGACGCCCTCCGGGCGGCCCTGTTCACGACGGCCGAGGACGGGCTCGGCCTGGTGACGGCGGCGGTGGACCTGCAGGTGACAGATCTCCTCGACGCGGTACCGCCGGACGAGGGACCGGTCGCTGCCCCGCCCGGCCGGACCTCTCCGGCGACGGAGGACCCGGTGGCCCTCGCGGCGCTCCGGGTGGCGGGTGTCGCGGCGGTGACGGACGCGCTGGGCCCGCCGGTGCGCCGGGGCCCCGACGGAGTGCGGGTCGAACTGGCCGTGACGGCGGGTACCCGCCCCCTGGACGTGGCCCGGGCCGTCCGGACGGCCGTGACCGCGGCCGTCCCCGAGGAGGCCGCGGTCACGGTGGTGGTGTCGGAACTGCGCCGGTGAGAGAAGCCCGGGCAGGGGTCAGTCGCCGAGGCCCGCCAGGTCGCGCAGACGGCGGGCCTGGGCGGCGCGCTCCGCGACGCGCTGCTCCTCGTACGAGCGGCCGGCGGCGCCCCTGAGGAGCGCCTTGGTCTCGGTGACCGCGTCGCGCGGCGCCGCGAGCAGGGCGGCGCCGAGGTCCCGTACGGCCGCGTCGAGTTCGTCGGCGGGCACGGACAGGTTGGCGAGACCGATGCGCTCGGCCTCCTCCGCGTGGACGAAGCGCCCGGTGGCGCAGATCTCCAGGGCGCGGGCGTAGCCGACGAGCGAGACGAGCGGGTGCGTCCCGGTCAGGTCCGGGACGAGCCCCAGGCTGGTCTCGCGCATGGCGAACTGCACGTCCTCGGCGACGACGCGCAGGTCGCAGGCGAGGGCGAGCTGGAAGCCCGCACCGATGGCGTGCCCCTGGACGGCCGCGATCGACACGAGGTCGCTGCGGCGCCACCAGGTGAACGCCTCCTGGTACTCGGCGATCTCCTTGTCGAGGTCCTCGTCGGAACCGCGCGCGAGATCGAGGAAGGACGGCTCTCCGTCGAAGCCCTCGGGCGTGAACGCCTGCCGGTCGAGTCCGGCGGAGAAGGACTTGCCCTCGCCGCGCAGAACGACGACCCGCACGCTGCCGGGCAATGACCGGCCGGCTTCTGTCAACGCCCGCCACAGAGCGGGAGACTGAGCGTTGCGCTTCGCCGGGTTGGTCAGGGTCACCGTGGCAACGGCGTCCTCGACGGTGAGCCGTACACCGTCCTTGTCGAATACGAGCTCAGAGTCGTCGAGCGTAGTCATGGGGCGCCTCCGGTTCCGGTGCAGCACTGCATCCGATGCTAAGTGACTGCACAGTAACCACCGGGCCGGTCCAGGGACCGACCGGGTGGCCACCGAGAGACCCGGTGGCCCGGTCGAGCCGCCCCGATGTCAGGCCGAGGCTGTCTTCTTGCCCCGTGTCGCTCCGCCGCGTCCGCGCAGCGTGACTCCGGACTCGCTCAGCATCCGGTGGACGAATCCGTAGGAGCGGCCCGTTTCCTCGGCCAGCGCCCGGATGCTCGCACCGGAGTCGTACTTCTTCTTCAGGTCTGCCGCGAGCTTGTCGCGCGCGGCGCCGGTCACCCGGCTGCCCTTCTTCAGAGTCTCGGCCACCCGTGCCTCCTCATGGGAAGTGCGCTCTGGACTTCTCATGATCACCCCTCCCGTCCGTCCTGGCCACCCATTCGACAAGGTCCGTGCCGCCGGGTTTGTGGACGAGCACGGCGCCGTCACGAACGGAAGCCCAGATTCCGCCGGTGCGGAAACCCGGCCCCGTACCGATCGGGGCGGGAAGTGCCAGGTCAGCGGCGCGATGGGAACACACGTACGGCGCGGGTCTGCCGGAAGGATTCAGCAGAGCACCGCGCCGGGAGTACGAGACACCCTCACTCAGATGAAGGATCACGTATGAGCCGAATGATCCAGCCGGGAATGATCACCCGGGGTGTTTTCCGGGTCATCGAGGGCGATACGCGGGTCAGGCGAGCGCCACCAGGTCCGCGTAGTCCGGGCCCCACAGGTCCTCGACGCCGTCCGGGAGCAGGATGATCCGCTCCGGCTCGAGGGCGTCGACGGCGCCCTCGTCGTGGGTGACGAGGACGACGGCGCCCTTGTAGGTGCGCAGGGCCCCGAGGATCTCCTCGCGGCTCGCCGGGTCCAGGTTGTTGGTCGGCTCGTCGAGGAGCAGCACGTTCGCCGAGGAGACGACCAGGGTGGCCAGGGCGAGGCGGGTCTTCTCGCCGCCGGAGAGGACTCCGGCCGGCTTGTCGACGTCGTCGCCGGAGAAGAGGAAGGAGCCGAGCGTCTTGCGGACCTGGACGAGGTCCAGGTCGGGCGCGGCCGAGCGCATGTTCTCCAGGACGCTGCGCTCGGGGTCGAGCGTCTCGTGCTCCTGGGCGTAGTAGCCGAGCTTGAGGCCGTGACCCGGGGTCACCTCGCCGGTGTCGGGCTTCTCGGCGCCGGCGAGCAGCCGGAGCAGCGTGGTCTTGCCCGCGCCGTTGAGGCCGAGGATGACGACGCGGGAGCCCTTGTCGATGGCGAGGTCCACATCGGTGAAGATCTCCAGCGAACCGTAGGACTTGGAGAGTCCCTCGGCCGTCAGCGGGGTCTTGCCGCAGGGCGCCGGGTCGGGGAAGCGGAGCTTGGCGACCTTGTCGGAGGCGCGGACGGCCTCCAGGCCGGAGAGCAGCCGCTCGGCGCGCTTGGCCATGTTCTGCGCGGCGACGGTCTTGGTGGCCTTGGCACGCATCTTGTCGGCCTGCGAGTTGAGGGCGGCGGCCTTCTTCTCGGCGTTCTGGCGCTCGCGCTTGCGGCGCTTCTCGTCGGCCTCGCGCTGCTGCTGGTAGAGCTTCCAGCCCATGTTGTAGACGTCGATCGTGGAACGGTTGGCGTCCAGGTAGAAGACCTTGTTGACCACGGTCTCGACGAGGTCGACGTCGTGGGAGATCACGATGAAGCCGCCGCGGTAGGTCTTCAGGTAGTCGCGCAGCCAGACGATGGAGTCGGCGTCGAGGTGGTTCGTGGGCTCGTCGAGGAGGAGCGTGTCGGCGTCCGAGAACAGGATGCGGGCGAGCTCGACGCGGCGGCGCTGACCGCCGGACAGGGTGTGCAGCGGCTGGCCGAGGACCCGGTCGGGCAGGCCGAGGGCGGCGGCGATGGTGGAGGCCTCGGCCTCGGCCGCGTATCCGCCCTTGGTCAGGAACTCGGTCTCCTGGCGCTCGTACTGCCGCATCGCCTTGTCGCGGGTGGCGCCGGAGCCGGTGGCGATGCGCTCCTCGTTCATCCGCATCTTCTTGAGGAGGAGGTCGAGGCCCCGGGCGGAGAGGACGCGGTCGCGGGCCAGGACGTCGAGGTCGCCGGTGCGCGGGTCCTGCGGGAGGTAGCCGACCTCGCCGGAGCGGGCGATGGTGCCGCCGGCGGGGACGCCCTCGCCCGCGAGGCACTTGGTGAGGGTGGTCTTGCCCGCTCCGTTGCGGCCGACGAGGCCGATGCGGTCGCCCTTGGCGATGCGGAAGGAAGCGGACTCGATGAGGACGCGGGCGCCGGCGCGCAGCTCGATGCCGGAAGCGGTGATCACGGACAGACTCCAGGGCGGTGGGAAACGGCGGAAGGACGACTGATGGAGGGCTTCGACGCCGCTAATGCACGGGGAGAATGGCCATACGGCCAGTCTAACGGGACCCTGCAACTGCTTTTCGGCCATGCGGGGGCGTACGGACGCGATCGGAGCTTTCTCACATTCCCGCCCTTGCTTGACAAAAGGGGCGAATGGGCGGAGATGGTTCGATACTCGGCGCAGGGCGGCGGCCTCTGCCGCGGCGGTGACGCGGAGGGTGGTGGACCGTGCAGTTCGACGACGACGCCGATCTGGACACCTCGGAGGTACGGGACGTCCGGAGCAGTCGCGTCCCGGGCGGCAGGGCGACCATCGGCGGCGGCGTCATCGGCCTCGTCGCACTGATCCTGGGCGTGCTCTTCGGGGTGGGACCGGATCAGCTCGGACTCTCCTCCGACGGCGGGGAGCCGGTCACCGGCTCCTCCTCCGCGGCCCAGGTGAACCAGGCCTGCCGGAAGGGCTCGGACGCCAACACGCGCGAGGACTGCCGGATCGTCGCCGTCGTCAACAGCCTCCAGGACTACTGGCGGGGCGAGTACGCGCGCCGGGGCGGCACCTACGGGAGCGCCGCCACCGTGATGTTCAGCCAACGGGTCGGGACCGCCTGCGGCTCCGCGACCTCGGCCGTGGGGCCCTTCTACTGCCCCGGTGACCGGCAGGTCTATCTGGACCTGGGCTTCTTCGAGGAGCTGCGGACCAAGTTCGGGGCGAGCGGAGGCCCCTTCGCCCAGGCGTACGTGGTGGCGCACGAGTACGGCCACCACATCCAGAACCTGATGGGGACCCTGAGCCGCGCCCAGGACGGGCGGACCGGCGCGGACTCCAACGCCGTGCGGGTGGAGCTCCAGGCCGACTGCTACGCGGGCGTGTGGGCCCGGCACGCCACGGCCACGCCCGACGACCGGACGGGCCGGCCGCTGCTGACCGCTCTCACGGACGCGGACGTCCGGGACGGCCTGGACGCGGCTGCGGCGGTGGGCGACGACCGGATCCAGGAGAGGTTCCAGGGCCGGGTGACGCCGGAGAACTGGACGCACGGCTCGGCGGACCAGCGCCGGCAGTGGTTCCAGGAGGGCTACCGGACCGGTGACATGGCCCGGTGCAACACCTTCCGCTGAGTTGCCGGTGGGGACTGCCAGACTGAGACCTGGATCACATGCGGCTGAATCGAAGGGAAGTGATCGGGATGGCTGAGACCCCCCACATCTGTCCGACGCTGACGTACGAGGACGCGAAGGCGGCGATCACCCTGCTCACGGAGGGGTTCGGCTTCACCGCGACCGCCGTGTACGAGGGCGAGGACGGCCGGATCGCGCACGCCGAGCTGTCGTACGGGAACGGCATGGTGATGCTGGGCAGCAAGGGCACCGGGAGCGAGTTCGACAAGCTGATGGCCGACGCCGGCCCGGCGGGCGTCTTCGTGCACGTGGCCGACGTGGACGAGCACCACGCGCGGGCGGTCGCCCACGGCGTCGAGATCGTGATGCCGCCCAAGGACCAGGAGTACGGCTCCCGGGACTACATGGCCCGGGACGCCGAGGGCAACGTCTGGAGCTTCGGGACGTACACCCCCGGCGCCGCGGAGTAACCGGGCGCCGGGGCCGCACGCCTCCGCTCAGGCACCCCCGGTGTGGACCTGGAAGGCGGCCCGGCGGACCGCCTTGGCCAGGGCCGGGTCCGGGTGGGCGGCTGCCAGGGCGACCAGGACCTGGACGGTACGGGGATGGCCGACCGCCCTGACCTCGTCGAGCAGCGCGGGGACGGTGCCCTGCACGGCGGAGTCGAGGTGCCGGACCAGCAGTTCGCTCTCGCCGTGGTCGGCGACGGCCGCCGCCGTGTCGACCCAGAGCCAGGTGGCCTCCTCGCGGGTGAGCACCTCCTGGGCGTCGTCGGGGTCGGCGCCGTCGTACTCCGCGAGCCAGAGCAGCGCGTACGGGCGCAGCGAGGGCTCGGCGACGGTGGCCCGCACCTCGGCCTCAGCGGGCGCCCCGACGACCCGGAGCGCCTCGAAGGCGAGGCCGCGCAGCAGGGCGTCCTCGCCCCGGGCGACGGCGAGGAGCTCGGTCACCGCGCTGGAGAGGGTGCGGGCGGCGAGCCAGGCGCGGTACTCGGCGCGGGCCGGGCCGGGGGTGAGCCGGGCGCAGCCCCGGAGCATGTCCTCGGCGGACTGCTCGATGTTGCCCGCGGGGCTCTGCGCGGCGACGCAGATCTGCTCCAGCTTGACCCAGACCGCCCAGTTGCCGAGCGGGGTCAGGGTGGCGTGACGCCCCTCCGCACCGGAGTCGAGGGTGAGCGCGCCGACGGCCGCCAGGCCTTCGAGCGCCCAGTCGAGGAGGGCCGGGAGCCCGTCGGTGCCGGGGGCGGTCTCGGGGGCGGGCCCGGACGCCGCCGGGACCTCGCAGCGCTCCTCGCGGAGCTCCTCGACGCGCTGGCCGAGCAGGTCGAGGAGGGCGGGGACGAGGACCGGGCCCTGCGAGAGCTGGAGCAGCGAGAGCACCTGCGGGACGGCCTCGACGACCTCGGCCACGGCGCTCGGCTCGACCCCCTCGGGGGCCGGGTGGACGAGCGACCAGGCGTCGAAGAGGGCGACCCAGCCGCGCAGCACGGCGGAGTCGTCGCGGTCCCAGGCGTGCAGCCGCCAGCCGGGGCGGGCGGTGTCGCCGTGGAGCTCGACGAGTCCGGCGAGCCGGGCGCGGTCCCAGCCGGCCCTGACCTGGTCGGGCGTCAGGTCCAGTGCGGCCGCGGCCCGTTCCTGGGCGGTGACGGGCCCGGGGCCGGTGCGGAGCGCCGCTTCGGCGCCGCGCGGGGCGGCGGCCCAGCGGGCGATCCGTACGGCGTCGGCGAGGACGTGCCGGGCCTGGCGGGCCAGCTCCGCGCGGGGCGGAGTGCCCTCGGGCGGCCGCGGCGCCGGCCGGGTGCGCCTGGTCGTCACGGCCCGTCGGGCGGTGGCGAGCGCCCGCGGACGGACGAGTCGGAGTCTGGAGTTGCGCGCCAATGGTTCATCGGGCTTTCGAGACGTCACGGGGGCAGTCTTCCCGCTGACGGCCCGAAAGCCCAATCGGAATCGGACACACCGTCGGAACGGGCCCGTTGGCGGGGCAGGGAGGGACGTCGCGGAGGCCCTGTCGAGGGCCCTGCCGGGTCTTGTTCGGGGCCCTGCCGGAAGCCCGGCGGAGGGTTCCTGCCGGGGGCCCCGCCGGAAGGCCCGGCGGAAGCCCGACGGAGGTCGTGCCGGAAACCTTGCCGGGGTCCCGCCAGGGCCCCGCCGGGGTTCCTGTCAGGAGTGCCGCCGGAGGGGGCCTGTCGGAGGTCTCAGAGGAGTGGGGTGAGGAAGCGGCGCAGGAACTCCTCGTAGCGGACGGGGTCGGCGTTCCACAGGGCCGCGTGCGGGGCCTGTCGCACGGTCTGGAGGGTGACCAGATCGGGGCGGCGGGCGGCGAGGGCGACGGACGGCTCCCAGGGGGCGATCGTGTCGTCGGGGCCGTGCAGGAGGAGGACCGGGACGCGCAGGGCGTCGGGCGCGGAGACGGTTCTGACCAGGTCGACGTGGGGCCCCGTCCTGCCCTGGGCGGCGCGGACGGCGAGCGGGCGCAGCGGGGCGGGGACGTGGCGGGCCGCGGCGAGGTTGCGGAGGGTCGCCTCCCAGTCCAGGACCGGGGAGTCGAGGACGAGGCCGCCGATCCGGTCGCGCATCCCCGACTCGGCGGCGGCGCGCAGGGCCATCGAGGCCCCGGTCCCCCAGCCGTGCAGGACGACCGTGGCCGCGCCCCTGCGGACGGCGTAGCGGATGGCGGCGTCGACGTCGCGCCACTCCGAGTCGCCGAGCCTGGCCAGGCCGTCGGCCGCGGCGGGCGCCCCCTCGTCGCCGCGGTAGGCGGGGACGAGGACGGGAACCTGGCGGCGGTTGTAGAAGGGGACGACGTTCAGCGGGAGCTCGCGGGTGGTGCCGAGGCCGTGCAGGGCGATCACCCAGGTGGGGCGGGGTCCCGGCACCAGCCAGGCCGGCAGGGGACCGAGCTCGCCGGGGATCTCGACGTCCTCGTGGGCGAGCCCGAGGGCGCCGAGCGGCGTGCCGCGGTGCAGCTGGGGGGTGAACCGGACACGGGCGCCGGGGCCGAGCGCCCCGAGTTCGACGCGTTCCAGACGCCGGACGACGGTGTCGGCGGTGTGCGGGACCCGGTCGAGGACGGGGCCGACGACGGCGTGCAGGTCGGGGCCCTCGATCCCGTACGTACCGGGGCGCAACGAGGCGAGGCTGCGGGTGAGGGTGATCCGTTCGGGGCCCGTGGCGTGCACGGTCAGCCGTGGATCTCCGGGCAGGGGATGTCCGGACGGCGCCTTGAGGACGACGTCGCTGGCGTACCGGCCGGCCGCGATCGCGACCGCGCCGACACCGAGCAGAGTGGTGACGGCCGCTGCCGTCGCTGTAGCCGGGCGCACACTCCCAGTCTCGGCAGGGCGGGGAGGAGCTGCCACCGGACGGGCCCGGTCAGGGTCTTCTTCCGGCCACTCTTCGACCGCCCTGCGACCACTCCGGGGAGTGACATGGGTCTCCTCGGCGGGGTCATCCGGCCGGGTGATTCCGTCCAGGGAGCGGAACCGGGTGGCGGGGGAAGAACCGGGGCGGGTCGCGCGGAGCCCGTGAAGGCCCGGTTCATCCGGGGTCGCGGGGTGACCGCATCGTGGACAGCCGACCCGTCGGAGCCGTAAACGGAATCCCTTGACACCGGATCGGGACACCACACCGCCCGGCCCAGTTCACCTTCCGTTCACTCAGGTTGCCTACGTTCGACGAGCCACTGACGTCAAACGATTGCCTGGGTAAATGGAACACATCACGCTGCTGCTCGCCATTGTGGTCGTGACAGCTCTCGTGTTCGATTTCACGAACGGTTTCCACGACACCGCCAACGCGATGGCCACGACCATCTCGACCGGTGCTCTCAAGCCGAAGACGGCGGTGGCCATGTCCGCCGTGCTCAACCTCGTCGGCGCGTTCCTGTCCGTGGAGGTCGCCAAGACGATCTCCGGCGGGATCATCAACGAAGAGGGCATCCGCACAGAAGTGATCTTCGCGGCGCTCGTGGGCGCCATCCTGTGGAACCTGCTGACCTGGCTCCTGGGCCTGCCGTCCAGCTCCTCCCACGCCCTCTTCGGCGGCCTCATCGGCGCCGCGGTCATGTCGGCCGGCTGGTCGGCCGTGAACGGCTCCACCATCATCACCAAGGTCCTGATCCCGGCCGTCGCCGCGCCGCTCGTCGCCGGCCTCGCCGCGATGCTGGCCACCAGGCTGACGTACAAGATCAAGGCCAACCCCGAGGCGAAGGCCACGGCCAAGGGCTACCGGGCCGGCCAGATCGCCTCCGCCGGTCTCGTCTCCCTCGCCCACGGCACCAACGACGCCCAGAAGACGATGGGCATCATCACGCTGGCCCTGGTCACCGGCGGCGTCCTCGTCCCCGGCTCCAACCCGCCGATGTGGGTCATCGTCTCCGCCGGCGTCGCGATCGCCCTCGGCACCTACCTCGGCGGCTGGCGCATCATCCGCACCATGGGCAAGGGCCTCACCGACCTCCAGCCGCAGCAGGGCTTCGCCGCCCAGACCAGCGCCGCCACGGTCATCCTGGCCTCCTCGAACCTCGGCTTCTCCCTCTCCACCACCCAGTCCTGCTCGGGTGCCGTGATGGGCGCCGGCCTCGGCCGCAAGGGCGGTGTCGTCCGCTGGTCGACCGCGACCCGGATGTTCGTCGCCTGGGGTCTGACCCTGCCCGCCGCGGGCCTGGTCGCCGCCGCCGCCGAGTTCCTCACCCAGCAGGGCCCCTGGGGCGTCGCCGCCGTCGCGGTCCTCCTGGTCGGCGGCTCGGGCGTCATCTGGTCGCTGTCCCGCCGCAAGCCGGTCGACCACACCAACGTCACCGACGACGACCTGGACGAGCAGCCCGCGGGTGTGGTGACCACCGCCATCGCGGCCGTCACCCCGCCGCCGGCCCCCGGTTCCGTCGCCGCCGTCGCGGACGAGGACCTGAAGACCACCATCCCCGCGCCGGTTCCCACCGACCCGGCCGCTCCCCCGGCCCCCGCCGCAGCGGTGTAAGGAACGAACGACATGAAGATCGACTGGGCAGCTCTCGGCTCCGTCTTCGGGGTCAGCCTCGTGGCGACCGTCGCCCTCGTGGGCCTCTTCACCCTCGGGATCGTCGGCCTCGGCAAGCAGGAACAGGCCGCCGCCCAGGGCGGCTCCGCCACCCTGGCCCGTACCGGCGCCTACGCCTGCTTCGGCCTGTGCCTGGCGGCCGTGGCCTACGGCATCTACCTGATCGTCGTCTGACGCGACGAGCATGACGGCGGGGGGGGGGGGGGGGGGGGGGGGGGGGGGGCCCCCCCCCCGGGGGGGGGGGGGGGGGGGGCCAAGTGGGGGAGGTTATAAAAAAAAGAGAACCCACCCCAGAAAAGTA
>NZ_JBHXRW010000049.1:0-51965 GCF_042716635.1 Streptomyces sp. NPDC058664
CTACCGCCCCTCACACTACCTCCTTTGGGGGGGGGGTTTGGTTTTTTTTTTAACGGCTTTGTGGGGGGGGGGTGTGGTCGGGGGGGGGGGCCCCCCCCCCCGCTCCGGGTCCGCCGTGGGTCACCAGCCGCGCTCGCGCCACGCCGCGAGGGACGGGCGCTCGTCACCGAGCGTGGTGTCCTTGCCGTGGCCCGGATAGATCCAGGACTCGTCCGGGAGCGCCCCGAACAGCTTGGTCTCCACGTCGTGGATCAGGCTCGCGAAGGCCTCCGGGTCCTTCCAGGTGTTGCCCACTCCGCCGGGGAAGAGGCAGTCGCCGGTGAAGACGTGGGGGTGGCCGTGCGGGTCGTCGTAGATCAGGGCGATGGAGCCGGGGGTGTGCCCGACCAGGCGGCGCGCGGTCAGCTCGACCCGGCCCACCCGGATCGTGTCGCCGTCCTCGACGGGCACGTCGGTCGCGACCGGGATGCCCTCCACGTCGTACGCCCCCGCGTACGTCACGGCGCCGGTCGCGGTGACCACCTCGGCGAGCGCCTGCCAGTGGTCGCCGTGCCGGTGGGTCGTGACGACACCCTTGACGCCGTCGTCACCGATCAGCGTGAGGAGCGTGCCGGCGTCGTTGGCCGCGTCGATCAGCAGCTGCTCGCCGGTGGCCCGGCAGCGCAGCAGATACGCGTTGTTGTCCATCGGGCCGACCGCGACCTTCGAGATCATCAGGTCCGTCAGCTCGTGCACGTCCGCCGGTCCGCCGACCTTCACCACTCCGCTGTACGTCATGGAATCAGCCTAGCTTCGCCCACCGACAGCGGTGCTACAGCGCCGGGAGCTTCGGCAGCGGGCCGCCCTCGGTCTCCAGGGCCGAGCCGTCGCGGCGGCCGGCGAGCCAGCCGAGCAGCTCGGGGGCCGGTCCCATGACGGCGACGCCGCCGGTCGTGCCGCCGGTCGTCCAGATCCGGCCGTCGGCGGACCGGAGGGCCGTCTCCGGGACGCTCTCCAGGCCGGTGAAGCGCTCGGCGAGGAACTCGATCTCGCGGGTCACGAACTCCTCGGGCAGGTCTTCGAGCTCGTAGCCGACGCCCAGGTCGACGTGGTGCAGGTCCACCTCCACCCAGCGGCGGAAGGGGATCCGGGAGGCGCTGTCCGTGACGCCGTTGCGGAGCTCGACGGTGCGGCTCCAGTCGGCGGGCTCGGCGCCCACGGTCTGGAAGCGGGCGGCGGTCTCGCGCAGGTCGGCGAGGTGGACGTCGAGCGGGCGGCCGGCGTCGCGCTCGATGTCGGCGTCACGGGTGGCGGCGTCGGCGTACATGGGCCGGCCCTGGAGGACGTTCACGAGGGCGTCGGCGTTGCGGGCGATGTGGGCCAGGACATGGCCGCGCGTCCAGCCGGGAAGCCGTGACGGCTCGGCCGTCGACGCGTTGTCCCAGGAGGCGGCCGCGTCGAGGAGCCGCTCGGTCGCTGCTTTGACAGAGGCGAGATCACGTTCGTGGTCGATCATGCCGCCGACCCTAGCGCCGACGGGGGGTGCCGCCACTCGTTCGGGTGAAGAGGTCTTCGGGAGACCGGAAATCGAATGTGCGTGCTATAGGCTCGAAGGAAGCATCCGGCATCCTTGAGTTGTTGGGTGTGCAGGCACATCCGCTCTCTGAAGAAAGGTGCGGACCGGCGTGGCCGACCGTCTCATCGTCCGTGGCGCTCGTGAGCACAACCTCAAGAACGTCTCGCTCGACCTCCCGCGTGACTCCCTGATCGTCTTCACCGGGCTCTCGGGGTCGGGCAAGTCCTCCCTCGCGTTCGACACGATCTTCGCCGAGGGGCAGCGCCGCTACGTCGAGTCGCTCTCCTCCTACGCCCGGCAGTTCCTCGGCCAGATGGACAAGCCGGACGTCGACTTCATCGAAGGCCTGTCGCCCGCCGTCTCCATCGACCAGAAGTCGACCTCGCGCAACCCGCGCTCGACGGTCGGCACCATCACCGAGGTCTACGACTACCTCCGTCTGCTCTTCGCCCGCATCGGCAAGCCGCACTGTCCCGAGTGCCACCGGCCGATCTCCCGCCAGTCGCCCCAGGCCATCGTCGACAGGGTCCTGGAGCTGCCCGAGGGCAGCCGCTTCCAGGTGCTCTCCCCGCTCGTGCGCGAGCGGAAGGGCGAGTTCGTCGACCTCTTCGCCGACCTCCAGACCAAGGGCTACAGCCGCGCCCGGGTCGACGGAGCGACCGTGCAGCTGAGCGAGCCGCCGACGCTGAAGAAGCAGGAGAAGCACACCATCGAGGTGGTCGTCGACCGCCTCACCGTGAAGGACAGCGCCAAGCGCCGCCTCACCGACTCCGTCGAGACCGCCCTCGGGCTCTCCGGCGGCATGGTCGTCCTCGACTTCGTCGACCTCGCGGAGGACGACCCCGAGCGCGAGCGGATGTACTCGGAGCACCTCTACTGCCCGTACGACGACCTGTCCTTCGAGGAGCTGGAGCCCCGCTCCTTCTCCTTCAACTCGCCCTTCGGCGCCTGCCCCGACTGCACCGGCATCGGCACCCGCATGGAGGTCGACCCCGAGCTGATCGTCCCCGACGAGGACAAGTCCCTCGACGAGGGCGCCATCCACCCCTGGTCGCACGGCCACACCAAGGAGTACTTCGGCCGGCTCATCGGCGGTCTCTCCCAGGCGCTCGGCTTCCGCACGGACATCCCGTACGCGGGACTGCCGCAGCGCGCCAAGAAGGCCCTGATGTACGGCCACAAGACCCAGGTCGAGGTCCGCTACCGCAACCGGTACGGGCGGGAGCGGGCGTACACCACCCCGGCCTTCGAGGGCGCCGTCTCCTTCGTCAAGCGGCGTCACACCGAGGCCGAGAGCGACTCCAGCCGCGAGCGCTTCGAGGGCTACATGCGCGAGGTGCACTGCCCCACCTGCGAGGGCACCCGCCTGAAGCCGATCGTGCTCGCGGTCACGGTGATGGACAAGTCCATCGCCGAGGTCTCCGCGATGTCGATCAGCGACTGCGCCGAGTTCCTCGGCCGGCTGACGCTCAACGCGCGGGACAAGAAGATCGCCGAGCGGGTCCTCAAGGAGGTCAACGAGCGGCTGCGCTTCCTCGTCGACGTCGGCCTCGACTACCTCTCGCTGAACCGCGCCGCAGGCACCCTGTCCGGCGGCGAGGCCCAGCGCATCCGGCTCGCCACCCAGATCGGCTCGGGCCTGGTCGGCGTGCTCTATGTGCTCGACGAGCCGTCCATCGGCCTCCACCAGCGCGACAACCACCGGCTCATCGAGACCCTCGTACGGCTCCGCGACATGGGCAACACGCTCATCGTCGTCGAGCACGACGAGGACACCATCAAGGTCGCGGACTGGATCGTCGACATCGGCCCCGGTGCCGGTGAGCACGGCGGCAAGGTCGTCCACTCCGGCACCTTGAAGGAGCTCCTGGCCAACGAGGAGTCGATGACCGGGCAGTACCTGTCCGGCCGCCGGGCGATCCCCACCCCGGACGTCCGCCGCCCGGTGGACCCCGGGCGCCGGCTCACCGTGCACGGGGCCCGCGAGAACAACCTGCGGGACATCGACGTCTCCTTCCCGCTGGGCGTCCTCACCGCCGTCACCGGTGTCTCCGGATCCGGAAAGTCGACCCTGGTCAACGACATCCTCTACACCCACCTGGCACGCGAGCTGAACGGCGCCAAGTCGGTGCCGGGACGGCACACGCGCGTGGACGGCGACGATCTCGTCGACAAGGTCGTGCACGTCGACCAGTCCCCGATCGGCCGCACCCCGCGGTCGAACCCGGCGACCTACACCGGCGTCTTCGACCACGTCCGCAAGCTCTTCGCCGAGACGATGGAGGCCAAGGTCCGGGGCTACCTGCCCGGCCGGTTCTCCTTCAACGTCAAGGGCGGCCGCTGCGAGAACTGCTCCGGCGACGGCACGATCAAGATCGAGATGAACTTCCTCCCGGACGTCTACGTCCCGTGCGAGGTCTGCCACGGCGACCGGTACAACCGGGAGACCCTGGAGGTCCACTACAAGGGCAAGTCCATCGCCGAAGTCCTGAACATGCCGATCGAGGAGGCCCTCGACTTCTTCGAGGCCGTCCCGACCATCGCCCGCCACCTGCGCACGCTCAACGAGGTCGGCCTCGGTTACGTCCGGCTCGGACAGTCGGCGCCGACGCTCTCCGGCGGCGAGGCGCAGCGCGTCAAGCTCGCCTCCGAGCTCCAGAAGCGCTCCACGGGCCGCACGGTCTACGTCCTGGACGAGCCGACCACCGGTCTGCACTTCGAGGACATCTCGAAGTTGATCAAGGTCCTGTCCGGTCTGGTCGACAAGGGCAATTCGGTGATCGTCATCGAGCACAACCTCGATGTCATCAAGACCGCCGACTGGGTCGTCGACATGGGTCCCGAGGGCGGCAGCGGCGGCGGTCTGGTCGTCGCCGAGGGCACGCCGGAGCAGGTCGCCTCGGTCTCGACGAGCCACACCGGCAAGTTCCTCCGCGAGATCCTCGACGCGGACCGGATCAGCGACGCCGGAGGGACCGTTCCGGCGGCCCGCGGGGCGAAGAAGGCGGCGGCGAAGAAGGCCCCGGCCAAGACCGCGGCCAAGACCGCGGCCAAGGCGACCACCACCACGGCCGCGGCTCCGGCCAGGAAGACGGCCACCAAGGCGGCCGCGAAGAAGGCGACGCCCCGGGCCCGCAAGGCCTGACGCCCGTGGCAGGGCCCCGCGCCGGGGCCCTGCCACAAGCCCGCGCCTGTCCCGGACCCGTGTTCGGACCGGGTTCGCCGCCCCGGCCCGGAGGGCGGTACCGGACGGTGGACCCGCACGGTGGTGCTCGACGACCGGCCCGTCCCGGACGACGGGCCGGGACGGCGATGCGGGACGACCGACCCCGGCGCCGGGTGCCGGGCCCCGGCGCCGAGCCACGGCGCCGGGCGGCGGGCGGTGGGCCCGGGCGTCGGTGCCGGTGGGGCCGCCGGTATCGTCGGTTCGGTCACGCTTGCCCCGATCCACCGTGGAGCGCCCATGTCCGGCCAGTCCAGCCGCCGTACCGTACTCAAAGGCGCGGCCCTCGCCGGTGCCGCCGGGCTGGGAGTCGCCGCCTGCTCCACCGAGTCCAAGCTCGGCCACGCCGAGGTCCCGACCCCGACCGCCCCGGTAGACCTCGGCTCCCCGGACGAGATCCCGGTCGGCGGGGCCAAGCTCTACCGCGAGCAGCGAGTCCTGGTGAGCTGCCCGGCCAAGGGCCGGTACAAGGCGTTCAGCGCCCAGTGCACCCACGCCGGCTGCGTCCTCGACAAGATCGAGGACAACGAGGGCAACTGCCCCTGCCACGGCAGTCGCTTCGACGTGACGACCGGCAAGGCGCTCAAGGGCCCGGCCACCGTGCCGCTCCCCGAGGTCCCCGTCCGCGTCGAGAACGGCAAGCTGGTCGCGGGCCCCGAGGCCGCCCCCAAGGCCTGAGCCGGCCGCGCGTCCTACGCCCAGTCCCAGTCGATCCCCAGGATCCCCGGGCGCACCCCCTGCGCCACGGTGTGCACCGTGCGGTGCCGGCCGCTCAGGGTCAGCTCCGCACGGCCCCCGCGCGGCGCACCCGTCGAGGCCTGCGCGAACCTCCGGCACCGCACCGGCAGCGCCGCCTCGTCGAAGCGCACCTGCAGCACGTACTGCCCGCCCGCGAAGCTGAACCCCCGCACGTACTCCCCGCTCGGCCCCGCCGTACCGTCCTCGAACCCGTACGAGAAAAGGTAGGTGTCCCCGGCTCGCAGCCGTGCGTCGAAGAGGAGCTCCGCGATCAGCACCCCGGTCTCCGCGTGCCAGCGCACCCGCCCGGTCCGGCAGTTCTCGACCGCCCGCACCGCCACCCGTGACGGGTCGCAGCCGGGATCCCCGTGGTGGATGGCCAGATAGCGGTCCACGCCGTCCCGGTGCGCCCGCACCACGTGCTGCGACTCGCGCCCCACCAGCTGCCGGCCGGCCCCGATCCGTACCCGTTCGTGGTGTCCCACCGTGTGCAGCCCGCCGTCCGTCGGTGATTCGAGCTCCGCGAGCAGCTCCTCGACCGAGCCGGACGCCTCCACCAGCGAGCGGTACGAACGGGCCGCCGGACGCTCCACGTCGGACCGTCCCACGGCGTCCTCCGTGAGCAGCCGCAGCAGCGAGTTCCCCGGCAGCTGGAGCACCTCCTCCAGGGCGCGGACGGCCTTCAGCGACTCCGGCCGCTGCGGACGACGGGCGCCCTGCTGCCAGTAACTCAGACTTGTCACCCCGACCTTGACCCCTCGGTGCGCGAGATGGTGCTGGACCCGCTGGAGCGGCAGCCCGCGCACGGCGAGCGCGGTGCGCAGCGCCAGATGGAAGGGGCCGGTGCGCAGCAGCCGCGTCAGATCGGCCTCGGTGTGGCTCACGAGGACTCCTCGGTGAACATTCACGACGGGGGCGCGGACCGTCGCGCCGCGAGGGGTGGGCGGGCAGGTGGGCCGTGGGTGTCGGTTCACACCCGGGTCACACCGTTCACAGTCCGATGTCACCCCGCATTGAAGCGTGTTGACCTGATCCGGACAACGGCCGATGCTCCTGACCAGCGTCCGGACGCGCTCCTCCACCCCCACATCCCCACACCCCCCGCTCCAGGGAGGAACGCGATGCGCAGAAGCAGAAGCGGAAGAAGACTGAACCTCGCGGCACTCGCCGCGGCCGCCCTCTTCCTCGTCCCCACGACCTCGGCCTCCGCCGCCCCCGCCGCCGAGGACGCCGCCGCCCTCGGCTCCAAGCGGCTGAACATCACCATGCAGGCCCAGCAGAAGACCAACTGGTGCTGGGCGGCGGGCGGCAACACCATCGCCACCTGGTTCGGCCGGAACTACAGCCAGAACCAGTTCTGCAACGCCGCCTTCAACCGGCAGCAGGGCCATGACTGCCCCAACAACCAGGCCACCCTCGGCAACGTCCAGACCGGCCTGAGCTGGGCCGGCATACGCCCCGGCTCGTACGTCACCGGCTGGCTGCGCTACCCCACCGTGCAGACCGAGATCAACGCCGACCGGCCCGTCGAGACCCGCGTCCAGTGGTCGAGCGGCGGCGGTCACATGCACGTGCTGTACGGCTACGACGACGACGGGAGCTGGGTCCACTGGGGCGACCCCTGGCCCTCCAGCAACCGCTACAACTGGGCCTCGCACGCCTGGTACGTCGACAACGCCTCCTTCTCCTGGACCCACTCGCTCTACCGGATAGGAGCGTGACGACCATGAACGTACGTGCCACGGCCGCCGGACTCCTCACCACCGCGACCCTCGTCCTCCTCGGCGCGGTCCCGGAGGCGGCCGCCGCCGCGGGCCCGCCGCCCGCGCCGACCCCCGAGCAGGCCGTCTCCGCGCCGGAGACCCTGGACACCCTCACCCGCTTCTTCGCCCGGGACGGTGCCGGCGCCCGCTCGGCGGCCGCGCCGCGCGTCGAGGGCGGGACCGTGCCGGTACGGATCCTCTCCCCGGACTTCGTCGCCGGAAAGGCCGGGGCCCCGGTCGCCCGGGTCGAGTTCCGGGCCGGCCTGGCCGTGTCCCCGGACGGCCGGAAGGCCTCGCTGTGGACGGTGAAGCGGGCGGGCGGCTGGCAGGTGGTGAACATCGCCACCGGTGACGACGAGATCCGCTACGCGGAGATGGGCAGCGGCGGCCTCGTCTTCCGCGAGCCGCAGATCGACGCCTGGTACGTCCAGAGGGGCACGAAGGTGCTCCCGCTCGACGAGGACGCGATACGGGCCGTCGGCCGGAACGGGACGAGCCTCACCGCGTACCGGGACCGGGTCGCCCGCGCGTACGGCGACAAGCTCCCCGGCTCCACGTACGCGAGGAAGGGCGCGGCGGGCGGCTACGACACGGCGGCGCCCGAGCCCGAGGAGGAACGGTCCGGGGCCGCCGCGGTGGCCGGTGTGGGGGCGGTGGGGCTGGCACTCGCCTTGACGGCGACGACAGCGGTACGCCGCCGACGAGGTCCCCGGAACCCCTGAGCCCCACGGCTCGACTGCACCGCGCCCACCCCGCTGCGGGCACGCGCCCCGCTGGGCGGCGCTCACCCCGTGGTGGGCAATCGTCCGCCAGGGGCGATGGGGGTCCCCCTGCTCGAGCGAAGCCGAGAGCTTGGGGGAGGGTGGGCACGACGGACGGTGCCTCCTGCCGGGTCCAGGCTTTCGCGCCTGGACCCGCACCCGGTGCGTGCCGCGCAGTCCGTGCCGCCTGGGCCTGCACCTGGTGTGCATCGCACTGGTGTGCGGGTTCAGGCGCAAGGGGCGGAGGCGCCCGCACAGGGCGCCGTCCCGTGTGCCCACCCGTCCCGCCCTGCGGGACGATTGCCCACACGGGGGGTGGGGGACCCGGCCCGCCCCCCCCACACGGGGGTGGGTGGGGGGCGGGCCGGCGGGGCGGTTGCCCGCGCGGAGGGTGGGGCGGCGGCGGGTGTGCGTGCCGTCGGAGTGTCCGTGCCCGCCAGTAGGGTGGGGAGCATGGCAGACCCCTCCAGCTACCGCCCCAAGCCGGGTCAGATCCCCGACTCCCCGGGGGTCTACAAGTTCCGCGACGAGCACCGCCGGGTGATCTACGTGGGCAAGGCGAAGTCCCTGCGCCAGCGGCTCGCCAACTACTTCCAGCCGCTCACGAGCCTGCACCCGCGCACGGCCACCATGGTGACCACCGCCGCCTCCGTGGAGTGGACCGTCGTGTCGACCGAGGTCGAGGCGCTCCAGCTGGAGTACTCCTGGATCAAGGAGTACGACCCCCGGTTCAACGTGAAGTACCGGGACGACAAGAGCTACCCGTACCTCGCCGTGACGATGAACGAGGAGTTCCCGCGCGTCCAGGTCATGCGCGGCCACAAGAAGAAGGGCGTGCGCTACTTCGGGCCGTACGCGCACGCGTGGGCGATCCGCGAGACCGTCGACCTGATGCTCCGGGTCTTTCCCGTACGGACCTGCTCCGCCGGGGTGTTCCGCAATGCCGCCTCCGCCGGACGCCCCTGCCTCCTCGGCTACATCGGCAAGTGCTCGGCGCCCTGCGTCGGCCGGGTCACCCCCGAGGAGCACCGCGAACTCGCCGAGGAGTTCAGCGACTTCATGGCCGGCCGTACCGGGACGTACATCCGGCGTCTGGAGAAGCAGATGATGCTGGCGGCCGAGGACATGGAGTACGAGAGGGCCGGCCGCCTCCGTGACGACATAGAGGCGCTGCGCCGGGCCATGGAGAAGAGCGCGGTCGTGCTCGCCGACGCCACCGACGCCGACCTGATCGCCCTCGCCGAGGACGAGCTGGAGGCCGCCGTGCAGATCTTCCACGTGCGCGGCGGACGCGTCCGCGGCCAGCGCGGCTGGGTCACCGACAAGGTCGAGGCCGTCGACACCGCCGGGCTCGTCGAGCACGCGCTCCAGCAGCTGTACGGCGAGGAGAGCGGCGACACGGTCCCCAAGGAGGTCCTGGTCCCGGCGCTGCCCGAGGACGCGGACGCCGTCACCGCCTGGCTCACCGGCCGCCGCGGGTCCAACGTCTCGCTGCGCGTCCCGCAGCGCGGCGACAAGAAGGACCTCATGACGACCGTCGCGCGCAACGCCCAGCAGGCGCTGGTGCTGCACAAGACGAAGCGCGCCAGCGATCTCACCACCCGCTCCCGGGCCCTGGAGGAGATCGCCGAGGCCCTGGACCTGGACTCGGCTCCGCTGCGGATCGAGTGCTTCGACATCTCCCACCTCCAGGGCGAGGACGTCGTCGCCTCGATGGTGGTCTTCGAGGACGGGCTGCCCCGCAAGAGCGAGTACCGCCGCTTCCAGATCAAGGGCTTCGAGGGGCAGGACGACGTCCGGTCCATGCACGAGGTGATCGGCCGCCGCTTCCGGCGCTATCTCGCCGAGAAGGAGAAGACGGGGGAGTGGGACCTCCCGGTCGAAGGCGGGGGACGGGATCCCGAGGACGTCGTCGAGGAGCCGGACGAGAGCGGGCGGCCCAAGCGTTTCGCGTACCCGCCGCAGCTCGTCGTGGTCGACGGCGGGCAGCCGCAGGTCGCCGCCGCCCGGCGCGCCCTGGACGAGCTGGGGATCGACGACATCGCGGTCTGCGGGCTCGCCAAGCGCCTGGAGGAGGTGTGGCTGCCCGGCGACGACGACCCGGTGGTGCTGCCCCGCTCCAGCGAGGGCCTGTACCTCCTCCAGCGGGTGCGTGACACGGCTCACGACTTCGCCATCCGCTACCAGCGGTCCAAGCGGACGAAACGTATCCGGACCAGCCCTCTCGACGTGGTCCCCGGCCTCGGCGACACCCGGAAACGCGCGTTGATCAAGCACTTCGGCTCGGTGAAGCGGCTCCGGCAGGCGACAATCGAGCAGATCTGCGAGGTTCCCGGCATGGGTCGGAAGACCGCGGAGGCGGTCGTCGTGGCCCTCGCCCAGGCGGCCCCGGCCGCACCCGCCGTGAACACGGCGACAGGAGAGATCATGGAAGACGACGGGGGCGGCACGGCATGACCGCGCACGAGCAGCAGAACCGGCACGATGAGCACGACGCGCAAGACCAGCACGACCGAGAAGACGGAGCAGGACACGTGAGTACGGGCACGAAGGAGACCCCCGGCGACAACGGCGCCGAGGCGGCCATTCCCGAGCTGGTGATCATCTCCGGCATGTCCGGGGCCGGCCGGTCCACCGCGGCGAAGTGCCTGGAGGACCTCGGCTGGTTCGTCGTCGACAACCTGCCGCCCGCGCTGATCCCCACCATGGTGGAGCTCGGCGCCCGCTCCCAGGGGAACGTCGCCCGGATCGCCGTCGTCGTCGACGTCCGCGGCCGGCAGTTCTTCGACAACCTCAGGGAGTCCCTCGCCGACCTCGATTCCAAGCAGGTCACCCGCCGGATCGTCTTCCTCGAGTCGTCCGACGACGCCCTGGTCCGGCGCTTCGAGTCGGTCCGCAGGCCGCACCCGCTCCAGGGTGACGGCCGGATCACCGACGGCATCGCGGCCGAGCGAGACCTGCTGCGCGAGCTGCGCGGCGACGCCGACCTGGTGATCGACACCTCCAGCCTCAACGTCCACGAACTGCGCGCCAAGATGGACGCCCAGTTCGCCGGCGACGAGGAGCCCGAGCTGCGGGCCACCGTGATGTCCTTCGGCTTCAAGTACGGCCTGCCGGTCGACGCCGACCTCGTCGTCGACATGCGCTTCCTGCCGAACCCGCACTGGGTCCCCGAGCTGCGCCCCTTCACCGGCCTCAACGAGGAGGTGGCGAACTACGTCTACAACCAGCCCGGCGCCAAGGAGTTCCTCGACCGCTACACGGAGCTGCTCCAGCTGATCGCCGCGGGCTACCGCCGCGAGGGCAAGCGGTACGTGACCATCGCCGTGGGCTGCACCGGCGGCAAGCACCGCTCCGTGGCCACCGCCGAGCGCCTCGCCGCCCGGATCGCCGCCGAAGGGGTCGAGACCGTCGTCGTCCACCGGGACATGGGGCGCGAGTGAAGCCCTACCGCCGGCGTGCCTCCACCCTCACGGTGCGGCGCACGCTCCGCAGGCGCGGGGCCCAGCCCAAGGTGGTCGCGCTGGGCGGCGGCATGGGCCTCTCGGCCTCCCTCGCCGCCCTCCGCCGGATCACCGGCGACATCACCGCGGTCGTCACCGTCGCCGACGACGGCGGTTCCAGCGGCCGGCTCAGGGAGGAGCTCGGCGTACTGCCCCCGGGCGACCTCCGCAAGGCGCTCGCCGCGCTCTGCGGCGACGACGACTGGGGCCAGACCTGGGCCCGGGTCATCCAGCACCGCTTCCAGTCCAAGGGCGAGATCAACGGCCACGCCGTCGGCAACCTGCTGATCGTCGCCCTCTGGGAGCAGCTCGGTGACCCCGTGCAGGCCCTTGACCTGGTCGGCCGGCTGCTCGGCGCCCAGGGCCGGGTGCTGCCCATGTCCGCCGTACCCCTGGAGCTCCAGGCCCTGGTCAGGGGCCATGACCCGGAGCGGCCGGACGACGTGGACACCGTGCGCGGTCAGGCGACCGTGGCCCTCACCCCCGGCGAGGTGCAGTCCGTGCACCTCGTGCCGCACGGTCCTCCGGCGGTGCCCGAGGCGGTCGAGGCGGTCCTGGACGCGGACTGGGTGGTCCTCGGTCCCGGCTCCTGGTTCTCCTCGGTGATCCCGCACCTCCTCGTCCCCGAACTGCTCGACGCCCTGGCCGTGACGAAGGCCCGGAAGGTGCTCTCGCTGAACCTCGCGCCGCAGCCCGGAGAAACCGACGGCTTCTCTCCGCAGCGTCATTTGGAGGTTTTGGGACGACACGCCCCTAAACTCGCCCTGGACGTGGTGCTGGCCGACGAGGCCGCCGTGCCCGATCGCGAGTCCCTCTCCGATGCCGCCAAGCGGCTCGGTGCCGCGGTCGAGCTGGCGCCGGTGGCCGGGCCCGACGGCTCCGCGAAGCACGACCCGGAGCTGTTGGCCGCCGCGTACGACCGTATTTTTCGGATGCATGGAAGGATCGGCCCATGGCGATGACGGCAGCGGTGAAGGACGAGATCTCCCGGCTTCCCGTCACCCGGACCTGCTGCAGGAAGGCAGAGGTCTCGTCGATCCTGCGGTTCGCGGGCGGGCTGCACCTGGTGAGCGGCCGCATCGTGATCGAGGCGGAGCTCGACACCGCGATGGCGGCGCGCCGCCTCAAGCGGGACATCCTGGAGATCTTCGGGCACAGCTCGGAACTGATCGTGATGGCCCCCGGCGGACTGCGGCGAGGCTCGCGTTTCGTGGTGCGGGTGGTGGCCGGAGGCGACCAGCTGGCCCGGCAGACGGGTCTCGTGGACGGCCGGGGCCGCCCCATCCGGGGCCTCCCCCCGCAGGTGGTCTCCGGGGCCACCTGTGACGCGGAGGCGGCCTGGCGGGGTGCCTTCCTCGCGCACGGTTCGCTGACCGAGCCCGGCCGGTCCTCCTCCCTGGAGGTCACCTGCCCCGGCCCCGAGGCGGCGCTCGCCCTGGTCGGCGCGGCGCGCCGGCTCTCCATCGCGGCGAAGGCCCGCGAGGTGCGGGGAGTGGACCGGGTCGTCGTCCGCGACGGCGACGCGATCGGCGCCCTCCTCACCCGGCTCGGCGCGCACGAGTCGGTGCTCGCCTGGGAGGAGCGGCGGATGCGGCGCGAGGTCCGTGCCACCGCCAACCGCCTGGCCAACTTCGACGACGCCAACCTGCGCCGTTCGGCCCGCGCGGCGGTCGCCGCGGGGGCCCGGGTGCAGCGCGCCCTGGAGATCCTCGGCGAGGAGGTGCCCGAGCACCTCGCCGCGGCCGGCCGGCTCCGGATGGAGCACAAGCAGGCCTCCCTCGAGGAACTGGGGGCGCTCGCCGACCCGCCGCTGACGAAGGACGCGGTGGCCGGCCGGATCCGCCGGCTGCTCGCCATGGCCGACAAGCGGGCGCAGGACCTGGGCATTCCCGGGACCGAGTCCACCCTGACCGAGGAGCTCGACGACAGCCTGGTCGGCTGACCGGGCGTTCCGCCGTACGGAACCCCGAACTCCGAGCTGCCGGTGCCTTTCTGAGGCACCGGCAGCTTTTTCGTACACCCGCGAGGCGCCCTTGACAGGCCCATGGGCGCCCATGAGCCTGGCGTCTGTTCACCTTCGTGGCACACGACAACAAGGGGGGCTCATGAGACGCAGAGCGAGATCGATCCTCGCCGCGGCTTCACTGCTGATCGCGGGAGTGGCGGCGGCACCCGTCGCCGGAGCGCAGCCGGGCGACCGGGACGGCGGTGACGCCCTCTCCGTATGGCGGGCCGAGGTCACCAAGGAGCAGGTTCCGCTGCTCCTCGAGGCCGGTGCCGACGCCCACGAGATGACCGAACAGGTGCCCGACAAGGGCTCCGCGACGGTCGAGCTCTTCCTCACCGGCCGGCAGGCCGGACAGCTGCGCGGCCAGGGCGTCGAGCTCGCCGAGCACCGCCTGACCGCCCAGGCCGAGAAGCGGGTGGCCGCCGCGGGGGACGGCGTCTTCCGCCCGTACGGGGGCCCGAACGGCCTCAAGCAGGAGATCCTGGACACCGCCCGGGCCAACCCCGGGATCACCAAGGTCGTCTCCATCGGCAAGACCCTCAAGGGCCAGGACATCCTCGCCCTCAAGGTCAGCAAGGGCGCCAAGCGCGTCAAGGACGGCTCGAAGCCCGCCACGCTGTACATGTCCAACCAGCACGCGCGCGAGTGGATCACCCCGGAGATGACCCGGCGGCTGCTCCACCACTACCTCGACGGGTACGGCAAGGACGAGCGGATCACCCGGATCGTCGACTCCACCGAGCTGTGGTTCGTGCTCTCCGCCAACCCGGACGGCTACGACCACACGCACGCCGACCCCGAGAACCGCCAGTGGCGCAAGAACCTGCGCGACAACGACGGCGACGGGAAGATCGCCCCGGGCGACGGCGTCGACCTCAACCGCAACTTCGCCTACAAGTGGGGCTACGACAACGAGGGCTCGTCGCCCGACCCGGCCGACGAGACCTTCCGCGGCAAGAGCCCCATGTCGGAGCCCGAGACCAAGGCCCTCGACGCCTTCCAGAAGCGCATCGGCTTCGAGTACGGCATCAACTACCACTCGGCCGCCCAGCTCATCCTCTACGGCGTCGGCTGGCAGGTCGCCACCGACACCCCCGACGACGTGGCCCTCAAGGCCCTCGCCGGCACCCCGCAGAACCCCGCCGTGCCCGGTTACCGGCCGCAGGTCTCCTCGGAGCTGTACATCACCAACGGCGAGGCGGACGGACACGCCGCCAACGTCAACGGGACGCAGATGTTCACCCCGGAGATGTCGACCTGCGCCACCGCCTCCCGGGTCGACCCGAACGACGCCTGGAACCCGGCCGACTGCGCCTCCGTCTTCACCTTCCCGGATGACGAGAAGCTGATCCAGGCCGAGTTCGCCAAGAACATCCCCTTCGCGCTGGCCGTCGCCGAGACCGCCGCCCACCCGGACCGGCCCGTCTCCCCGGTCGGCATCGACGCCCCCGACTTCACCCCGAAGGCCTTCACCACCTCCTACGCCCGCGGCGGGGAGCAGGAGGTCGCCGTCACCGCCCGCAAGTCCCTGCGCGGCAAGACCCTGAAGTACCGGATCAACGGCGGCCGCACCCACAGCGAGGAGCTCGACGCCTGGAAGGGCGGCGAGACCTTCGGCGGCGAGGACAACCTCTACTTCGACGAGTACCGCGCCGAGATCGAGGGCGCCGGGGCCGGCGACTCCGTCGAGGTCTGGTTCACCGCCCGCACCCGCGAGGGCCGGGCAACCGCCTCCGCCCCCTTCACCTACCAGGTGGCCGAGCGCCCCCGGGGCGACGTGCTCGTCCTCGCCGACGAGGGCGGCACCACCGCCGCCCGGCACACCGCCGCGTACGTGAAGGCACTCGCCGACAACGGCCGCGGGGCCGCCGTCTGGGACGTCGCCACGCAGGGCACGCCCGACGCCCTCGGCGTCCTCTCCCACTTCCGTACCGTCGTCTGGTACACCGGCGCCGAGCGGCCCTCCGGGGCCACCCAGCTCGCCGTCCGCGCCTACCTCAACGAGGGCGGCAAGCTGGTCAACGCCGGTGAGAAGTCCGGCGGTCTCACCCGGATCGGCCGGGCCGAGTCCAACGACTTCGCCCAGTACTATCTCGGCGCCTACCACCGCGCGGGCCTGGGGAACCCGCCCGCCTTCGCCGGCACCGGCGCCTTCGCGGGCATCGGCGCGGGCCTCGGTGCCGCGGCCGACAACCCGCTTGACAACGCCGGCGCGTACACCGTCACCTCGGACACCCTGCGGCCGAAGGAGTTCCCGCAGTTCGCGAGCAGCGCCTCCGCCGGTGACTACCCGGGCATCCGCACCCCCTTCGAGCCCGCCGAGGGCACGTCCTTCGCGGCCGTCAAGCACGCCGACAACACCTGGGCCCGGCTCAGCAGGACCGTCGACCTCACCGGCGTCGCCGCCGGAGCCGCCCCGCGCCTGGACTTCCAGGTCAGCTACGACACCGAGCCCGGCTACGACAACCTCGTCGTCGAGGCCCACACCGTCGGCCAGGACGACTGGACGACCCTGCCCGACGCCAACGGCGGCACCTCCGCCGAGCCCCCCGCCGACTGCGGCGAGGGCTACTACGTCCGCGGCCACCCCTTCCTCGCCCACTACCTCACCGTCGGCGAGGACGGCTGCGCGGCCACCGGCACCACCGGCTCCTGGAACGCCTTCACCGGCCCCTCCAACGGCTGGCGGCAGGCCTCCGTCGACCTGAGCGCCTGGGCGGGCAAGCAGGTCGAGCTGTCGATCTCGTACGTCTCCGACCCCGGCACGGGCGAGATGGGCGCCTTCGTCGACGACACCCGGCTCGTCACCGGGACCACCACCGAGGCGGAGGGCTTCGAGACCGCCCTCGGCGCGTGGACCGTACCGGGCGCCCCGGCCGGCAGCCCCGGCAACGGCGCCGACTGGACGCGCTCCGGCGCCCTCTTCCACTCCCAGGCCGCGGTCACCACCCGTGACACCGTCCTCCTCGGCTACGGCCTGGAGCACGTGCCCGGTGCGGCGGAGCGGGCGCGACTCGTCGGCCGCGCCCTCGGAACCCTCCGGCGCTGACGGAGAGTAGTCGGGACAAAGGTCCCACGACGGCCCGTACCCGTTGGTAGGTACGGGCCGTCGGCCGTTCTCCCTCACTTTCCGGGCACGTACGGATGCGGTCGATGTCACTCACGGGCGGTGGGAGGGGTAGGGTCGTAAGCGGTCGGGGACATCCCAAAAAACAAAAATCTCGCCGGCGTCGAGCACACCGGCGTACCTAACGAGGAGATCGGTTCGTGACGATCCGCGTAGGCATCAACGGCTTTGGCCGCATCGGCCGAAACTACTTCCGCGCACTCCTTGAGCAGGGTGCGGACATCGAGATCGTGGCTGTCAACGACCTGGGCGACACCGCGACCACGGCCCACCTGCTGAAGTACGACACCATCCTGGGTCGCCTCAAGGCCGAGGTCACCCACACCGCCGACACCATCACCGTCGACGGCCACACCATCAAGGTGCTCTCCGAGCGCAACCCGGCCGACATCCCCTGGGGCGAGCTGGGCGTCGACATCGTCATCGAGTCGACCGGCATCTTCACCAAGAAGGCCGACGCCGAGAAGCACATCGCCGGCGGCGCCAAGAAGGTCCTCATCTCGGCTCCGGCCTCCGGCGAGGACATCACCATCGTCATGGGTGTCAACCAGGACAAGTACGACGCGGCTCAGCACCACGTCATCTCGAACGCGTCCTGCACCACCAACTGTGTCGCGCCGATGGCCAAGGTTCTCGACGAGAACTTCGGCATCGTCAAGGGCCTGATGACCACGGTCCACGCGTACACCAACGACCAGCGCATCCTGGACTTCCCGCACAAGGACCTGCGCCGCGCCCGCGCCGCCGCGGAGAACATCATCCCGACCACGACGGGCGCCGCCAAGGCCACCGCCCTGGTCCTCCCGCAGCTCAAGGGCAAGCTGGACGGCATCGCCATGCGCGTCCCGGTCCCGACCGGTTCCGCCACCGACCTGGTCGTCACGCTCGACCGCGAGGTCACCAAGGACGAGGTCAACGCCGCGTTCAAGAAGGCCGCCGAGGACGGCGACCTCAAGGGCTACCTGGTCTACACCGAGGACCCGATCGTCTCCTCCGACATCGTCAGCGACCCGGCGTCCTGCACCTTCGACGCCTCCCTGACCATGGTCCAGGAGGGCAGCACGGTCAAGATCCTCGGCTGGTACGACAACGAGTGGGGTTACTCCAACCGTCTCGTCGACCTCACCGTCTTCGTCGGCGGCCGGCTCTAAGCTTCAGGGCGGGCTTTCGATGTGAGCAGGGCTCGGGCAGCGCAACGCCGCGCTGTGCGAGCCCTGTTTGTGTGCTCCACCGCGTACCAAGGAGTCTGTGACAGATGAAGACGATCGACGAGCTTCTCGCCGAAGGCGTCTCCGGCAAGCGGGTGTTCGTCCGCGCCGATCTCAACGTGCCGCTCGACGGCACCACCATCACCGACGACGGCCGCATCCGCGCCGTCGTCCCCACGGTCAAGGCGCTCGCCGACGCGGGCGCCCGCGTCGTGGTCGCCTCGCACCTGGGCCGCCCCAAGGGCGCCCCGGACCCGGCGTTCTCGCTCGCCCCGGCCGCCGCTCGCCTCGGCGAACTGCTCAACGCCGAGGTGGCCTTCGCGACGGACACGGTCGGCGACTCCGCCACCGCCACCGTCGCCGGCCTCGCCGACGGCCGGGTGGCCGTCATCGAGAACCTCCGGTTCAACGCCGGCGAGACCTCGAAGGACGACGCCGAGCGCGGCGCCTTCGCGGACCAGCTCGCCGCGCTCGCCGACGTCTACGTCGGCGACGGCTTCGGCGCCGTGCACCGCAAGCACGCCTCGGTCTTCGACCTCCCGGCGCGCCTCCCGCACGCCGCCGGCTACCTCATCGCCACCGAGGTCGGCGTCCTGAAGAAGCTCACGGACGACGTCAAGCGGCCGTACGTGGTCGCGCTCGGCGGCGCCAAGGTCTCCGACAAGCTCGGTGTCATCGAGCACCTCCTGGAGAAGGCCGACCGCATCCTCATCGGCGGTGGCATGGCGTACACCTTCCTCAAGGCCCAGGGCCACGAGGTCGGCATCTCACTGCTCCAGGAGGACCAGATCCCGGCGGTCCTGGAATACCTGGACCGCGCCAAGGAGCGCGGCGTGGAGTTCGTCCTCCCCGTCGACGTCCTGGTCTCCTCGGAGTTCCCCGACCTGAAGACCAAGGCCCCGGCCCACCCCACCACGGTCGCCGCGGACGCCATCCCGGCGGACGAGGAGGGCCTGGACATCGGTCCGGAGACCCGTAAGCTCTACGCCTCGAAGCTCGCCGACGCCGGCACCGTCTTCTGGAACGGTCCGATGGGCGTCTTCGAGCACCCCGCCTACGCCGAGGGCACCAAGGCCGTGGCCCAGGCGCTCCTCGACTCCCCGGCCTTCACGGTGGTCGGTGGTGGCGACTCCGCCGCCGCCGTCCGCATCCTGGGCTTCGACGAGAAGAAGTTCGGCCACATCTCGACCGGCGGCGGCGCCTCCCTCGAATACCTCGAGGGCAAGCAGCTCCCCGGCCTCGTCGCACTGGAGGACTGACCACCACATGAGCACCCGCACCCCGCTGATGGCGGGCAACTGGAAGATGAACCTCAACCACCTCGAGGCCATCGCCCACGTCCAGAAGCTCGCCTTCGCCCTGACCGACAAGGACTACGACGCCTGTGAGGTCGCGGTCCTGGTCCCCTTCACCGACCTGCGGTCCGTACAGACCCTGGTCGACGGCGACAAGCTGAAGATCAAGTACGGCGCCCAGGACATCTCGGCCCACGAGTCCGGTGCCTACACCGGCGAGATCTCGGGCCTGATGCTGTCCAAGCTGAAGTGCGCCTACGTGGCCGTCGGCCACTCCGAGCGCCGCCAGTACCACGCCGAGAGCGACGAGATCTGCAACGCCAAGGTGAAGGCCGCCTTCAAGCACGGCGTGACCCCGATCCTCTGCGTCGGCGAGGGCCTGGACGTCCGCAAGGCCGGACAGCAGGTCGAGTACACCCTCGCCCAGCTCGACGGCGGCCTGAAGGACGTCCCGGCCGAGCAGGCCGAGACGATCGTGATCGCGTACGAGCCGGTGTGGGCCATCGGCACCGGCGAGGTCGCCACCCCCGAGGACGCGCAGGAGGTCTGCGGCGCGATCCGCGGGCGCCTCGCGGAGCTGTACTCGCAGGAGCTGGCCGACAAGGTCCGCATCCAGTACGGCGGCTCGGTCAAGGCCGGCAACGTGGCCGCGATCATGGCGCAGCCGGACGTCGACGGCGCCCTGGTGGGCGGCGCGGCGCTCGACGCCGACGAGTTCGTCAAGATCGTGCGCTTCCGCGACCAGTGAGTATGCGGTAGCTGAGTTACGTCGTACCCTTGCGGGGGTCGGGCAGGTGCCCGGCCCCCGTCCGTATAAGTCCGAGGAAGTTGGTCCAGCCGTGGTTATGGGGTTCTCGATCGCCCTCATCGTCTTCAGCGGGCTGCTGATGCTGCTCGTGCTGATGCACAAGGGCAAGGGTGGCGGCCTCTCCGACATGTTCGGTGGCGGCATGCAGTCCTCCGTCGGCGGCTCCTCGGTCGCCGAGCGCAACCTGGACCGCATCACCGTCGTGGTCGGTCTGCTCTGGTTCGCCTGCATTGTGGTACTTGGTCTGCTGATGAAGTTGGACGGGTAACTCCGAACACTGGACGCGCGTTGGGCCTTACGTAGACTGGGGCATCTTCGAGCACCATCACGCAGGGAGTTACGACCGTGGCAAGTGGCAACGCGATCCGGGGAAGCCGGGTCGGAGCGGGGCCGATGGGTGAGGCCGAGCGCGGCGAATCGGCTCCGCGCGCCCGCATCTCCTTCTGGTGCTCGAACGGGCACGAGACGCAGCCGAGCTTCGCCAGCGACGCGGCGGTCCCGGAGACCTGGGACTGCCCGCGCTGCGGCTTCCCGGCAGGTCAGGACCGGGACAACCCGCCGGACCCGCCGCGCACGGAGCCGTACAAGACCCATCTCGCCTATGTGCGTGAGCGGCGCAGCGACGCGGACGGCGAGGCGATCCTCGCCGAGGCGCTGGCCAAACTGCGCGGCGAGATCTGACGCACGGTGTGACGGTGTGACGAACGGGCCTTGCCCGCGAACCGAGTTCGCGGGCAAGGCCCGTTCCGCGTTCCCGGCGTTGTCAGTGGTGACCCCTATGGTCGGTGGGACGGGGAGATCACCGGATCGGGGGATGCATGACGACGACGGACGTGGCGGCCGGCAAAGCCGTGCCCAGCTGGCGGGGCGGCTTCGGAAGGCTGTGGACGGCCGCCGTCGTGTCCCGGTTCGGCGACTCGCTGCGCACCGCCGCACTGCCCCTGCTCGCCGCCTCGCTCACCGACGCCCCCCTCCTCATCGCCTCCGTCACCGCCTGCGGCTTCCTCCCCTGGCTGCTCTTCGGGCTCCTCGGCGGGGCCGTCGCCGACCGCGTCGACCAGCGGCGGGCCATGTGGGCCGTCGACCTCGTCCGGGGCGCGCTCATGGCCGCGTTCGCCGTCGCCGTCGCGCTCGGGCACGCGGGGATCGCCCTCCTGCTCGTCCTCGCCTTCGCCCTCACCACCCTGGGGACCCTCTTCGACAACGCGGCCACCGCGCTGCTCCCCGCCCTCGTGCCCACCGAGACGCTCGCCGGGGCCAACGCGCGCCTGATGACCGGCCAGCAGCTCGCGGGCGGGCTCCTCGCCGCGCCCCTGGTGCCCGCCCTGCTCCTCGCCGGGCCCGCCGTACCGTACGCGGCCGACGCCGCCACCTACCTCCTGGCCGCGCTCCTCATCGCCTCCCTGCGGACCGGCGCCCCCGAGCGGCCGCCCCGGCCCACCGGGTCCACCCTCCGCGCCGAGATGGCCGAGGGGATCGCCGTCCTGCGCGAGGACCGCTCCCTGCGGTGGCTCTGCGCCGCCACCACCCTCTGCAACATCGGCATGGGCGCCCTCATCGCCACCCTCGTCGTGCATGTGACCGCCGGACTCCACGCGGGGAACACGGGATACGCCGCCACGATCACGGCGTACGCGGTGGGCGGGGTCACCGGCGGGTTCCTGGCCCGCCGGATCGCCGAACGGACCGGGCGGATACGCGCGGTGTTCCTCGCCGGGAGCGTCCAGACCGGCTGCCTCGTCCTGATGGGGGCGGTGCCCGTGCTCGCCGTATCGGTCGGCGCCATGGCGGTGTTCGGGTTCATGGGGACGGTGTGGAACGTCCAGCAGACGACCCTCATGCAGGAGCGTGCCCCCGAGGGCATGCTCGGCCGCATCGCCGCGGCCTTCCGCACCCTCGCCGTCGCCGGCGCCCCGCTCGGCGCCCTCCTCGGCGGCGCCGCGGCCGCCGGCCTGGGACCGCACACCCCCGCCCTCCTCGCGGCGGCGCTGTTCGCGCTCGCCGTCGCGTCACTGGCCCCTCTGATCAATTAGGTTGGAGACGCAGCGGGGCAGACAAGCAGTACGAGAAGAAGTGGGCGATGTCCGAGATGAACAACGAAGGCCGCACCAGGCTCAACCGGCTGCCCGAGTGGGCGGCCCTCGGCAAGCACCGTGAGCAGCTGGGCGAGACCCATCTGCGCGACCTGTTCGCCGCCGACGCCGAGCGGGGCACCGGCTACACCCTGCGGGTCGGCGACCTCCACCTGGACTACTCCAAGCACCTCGTCACCGACGAGACGCTGACGCTGCTGCGCGAACTGGCCGCCGCCACCGGCGTCGCCGAGCTGCGTGACGCCATGTTCCGCGGCGAGAAGATCAACACCACCGAAGACCGGGCCGTCCTCCACACCGCGCTGCGGGCCCCCCGCGACGCCGTGATCGAGGTCGACGGGGAGAACGTCGTCCCCGGCGTCCACGCCGTCCTCGACAAGATGGCCGCGTTCGCCGACACGGTCCGCGCCGGCGAGTGGACCGGCCACACCGGCAGGCCGATCAAGAACATCGTCAACATCGGCATCGGCGGATCCGACCTCGGCCCCGCCATGGCCTACGAGGTCCTCCGCTCCTACACCCAGCGGGACCTGACGTTCCGTTTCGTCTCCAACGTCGACGGCGCCGACCTCCACGAGGCCGTCCGCGACCTCGACCCCGAGGAGACGCTGTTCATCGTCGCCTCGAAGACCTTCACCACCATCGAGACGATCACCAACGCCACCTCGGCCCGCGACTGGCTCCTCACCGGTCTCCGAGCTGGACAGGAGGCCGTCGCCAAGCACTTCGTGGCCCTCTCGACCAACGCCGAGAAGGTCGAGGAGTTCGGCATCGACACCACGAACATGTTCGAGTTCTGGGACTGGGTCGGCGGCCGCTACTCCTACGACTCCGCCATCGGCCTCTCCGTGATGATCGCCATCGGCCCGGAGCGCTTCCGCGAGATGCTCGACGGCTTCCACCTCGTCGACGAGCACTTCCGCACCGCCCCGCCCGAGGAGAACGCGCCGCTGCTGCTCGGCCTCCTCGGCGTCTGGTACGGCGCCTTCTTCGACGCCCAGTCGCACGCCGTCCTGCCGTACTCCCACTACCTGTCGAAGTTCACCGCCTACCTCCAGCAGCTCGACATGGAGTCCAACGGCAAGTCGGTGGACCACGAGGGCAACCGCGTCGACTGGCAGACCGGGCCCGTCGTCTGGGGCACCCCCGGCACCAACGGGCAGCACGCGTACTACCAGTTGATCCACCAGGGCACCAAGGTCATCCCGGCCGACTTCATCGGCTTCGCCCGGCCCGTCGCCGACCTGCTGCCCGGCCTCGTCGCCCAGCACGACCTGCTCATGGCCAACTTCTTCGCCCAGACCCAGGCGCTCGCCTTCGGCAAGACGCCCGAGGAGGTACGGGCCGAGGGCGTACCCGAGGAGCTCGTCCCGCACAAGACCTTCCAGGGGAACCACCCCACCACCACGATCCTCGCCGAGAAGCTCACCCCGTCCGTCCTCGGCCAGCTGATCGCGCTCTACGAGCACAAGGTCTTCGTCCAGGGCGCCGTCTGGAACATCGACTCCTTCGACCAGTGGGGCGTCGAGCTCGGCAAGGTCCTCGCCAAGCGGATCGAGCCGGTCCTGACCGACGGCGAGGGCGGCGAGCGGCTCGACAGTTCCACCGCCGGCCTCGTGGCCACCTACCGCTCGCTGCGCGGACGGTAGAAGCGTGACGGGGGAGAACGCGGTGCGGCTGAGGCCGCCCAGGAACGCCGTGGCCGAGCGGGCCGTCACCTGGTGGCGGAGCCGGCTCCTGGTGACCACCGCCGTACCGGTGGTGGTCCTCGCCGTCCTCGGCGCCCTCATCGGGCCCGCCCGGTCCTGGCTGCTCGTCGCGGCCGGGGCCGTGGCGGCCGTGGGCCTCGCCTGCACCGCGTTCTTCCCCGCCTGGTGGTACCGGGTGCACCGCTGGGAGGTCACCGACGACGCCGTCTACGTCCGCACGGGGGCCTTCTGGCAGGAATGGCGCATCGCGCCGATGTCCCGGATCCAGACCGTCGACACCTCACGCGGCCCGCTGGAGCAGTTCTTCCGGCTCGCCACCGTCACCGTGACCACCGCCTCCTCCAAGGGCGCGATCCGGATCGAGGGCCTCGACCACGAACGGGCCGCCGGGCTCGCCGAGCGGCTGACCGTCATCACCCAGGCCACCCCCGGGGACGCCACATGAGCGAGGCGCCGCAGGGCCAGGGTCCCCCCTGGCTGCTCCTCGATCCCCGTACCGTCCTCGTCCGCGTCGTCCTCTTCTCCGGCGTCCTCGCCGGAGCCGCGCTGCCCGTCGCGTTCGCTCTCGCCGGCTCACGTCCGCTGTGGCAGGCCCTCGCCTGGGTCGCCGCGGGCGTCGTGCTCGCCCTCGCCGTCGACGTCGTCGCCGAGACGGTCCGCTTCCGCCGCACCCGCTACCGCGTCGGCCCCGAGAGGGTCGAGCTCCACACCGGGCTCCTCGTCGTCCAGCGCCGCTCGCTCGGCAGGGAGCGCATCCGCAGCGCCGACCTCAGCGCCAACCCCCTCCAGCGCGTCCTCGGCCTCGTCAAGGTCCGCATCGGCACCGGCGAACAGACCGGCGGCGGCGAGTCCACCCTCGAACTCGACCTGGTCACCCGGGCCGAGGGAGAGCGACTGCGTCACGAGCTCCTCACCCGCGCCGTCGCCACTCCCGAGGACCCCGACCGGGACGACGCCCTGGCCACCCTCGACCCGCGCTGGATCCGCTACGCCCCCGTCTCCTTCCTGGCCCCCGCCCTCGGCGGCGCCGCGGCCGGCGCCGTCATGCAGGTCAGTGAGTGGTTCGGCGCCCAGGGCGAGGTCATCGACTGGATAGGGGACCGCTTCCAGGACGTCTCCGTCCCGTGGATGATCGTCGACCTGGTCCTTCTCGCCACTCTCGCCGGCGCCGTCGGCGCCCTCGGCCTCTGGGTCGAGATGTGGTGGAACTACCGCCTGGAGCGCGTGCCGGGCCGCACCCTGCGGGTCTCCCGAGGCCTCCTCACCGCCCGCTCCGTCTCCCTGGAGGAGCGCAGACTGCGCGGCGTCGAGCTCGTCGAGCCGCTCGGCGTCCGGATGTGCGGGGCCGCCCGTCTCGACGCCGTCGCCACCGGCCTCGCCAAGGACGACGGCGACAAGCACGGCGACCTGAAGAACCTGCTGCCGGCCGTGGAGCGGGCCGTCGCCGACCGGGTCGCCGCCCAGATCCTGCGCGAGCCCGAGCCGCCCACCGGAGCGCCCCTCGCCGCCCACCCCCGGGCGGCCCGCACCCGGCGGCTGCACCGGGCGCTGTGGAGCGCCCTCGGGCCCGTCGCGGTCCTCGTCCTCCTCGGACTCCTCCTCACCCCGGTCCTGCTGTACGTGGCGGCCGGCTGCGCGGTCGTCCTCGTCCCGGTCGCCGTGCTGTTCGCCCTCGACGCGTACCGCGGCCTCGGACACGGCGTCAGCGGGGCCTGTCTCGTGACCCGTTCGGGCACGGTCCGGCGTGCCACGGTCGCCCTCCAGCGCTCCGGTGTCATCGGCTGGACCGTCAAGCAGTCGTACTTCCAGCGGCGCGCCGGCGTCCTGACGCTGACCGCCACGACGGCGGCGGGGGCGGGAGCGTACGACATCCTCGACGTCGGCGAGAACCAGGGCCTGAGATTCGCCGCCGAGGCCGTACCGGAGCTCCTCGCGCCCTTCCTCGAACCCGTACACACGCCGGAGGCCCGGTCCACCAGCAGGTGAACCGGGCCTCCGTACGGGGGAATCAGGCCGAAGCCGGCGGATACAGACTCCGCGGCAGCTCCGAGGCCGCCGCCGTGTCCAGCAGCCACAGCGTCCGCGAGCGGCCGTAGGCACCGGCCGCCGGGGCCTGCACCTCGCCCGCGCCCGACAGCGCGATCGCCGCCGCCTTCGCCTTGTCCTCACCGGCCGCGAGCAGCCAGACCTCCTTCGCCGCCCGGATCGCCGGAAGCGTCAGCGAGATCCGCAGCGGCGGCGGCTTGGGCGCGCCGTGCACGCCGACCACCGTCCGCTCGGTCTCGCGGACCGCCGGCAGCTCGGGGAAGAGCGAGGCCACATGGGTGTCCGGGCCGACGCCCAGCATCAGGACGTCGAAGGCCGGCACCGTGCCGTGGCCACCCGCGGCGGCCGCCAGCTCCGTCGCGTACGCGGCCGCCGCGGTGTCGACGTCGCTGCCGTACGGGCCGTCCGAGGCCGGCATGGCGTGCACCCGGGCCGGGTCGAGCGGCACTCGGTCGAGCAGCGCCTCACGGGCCTGGGTGACGTTCCGCTCGGGGTCTCCCGAAGGCAGGAAGCGCTCGTCGCCCCACCACAGGTCGAGCCGCGACCAGTCGATCGCGTCCCGCGCGGGCGCCGTACCGAGCGCCGCGAGCAGGCCGTTGCCGTTGCGGCCGCCGGTCAGCACCACCGAGGCGGAGCCACGGGCGGCCTGGGCGTCGACGATCCGGGTGATCAGCCGGGCCGCGGCCGCCTGCGCCATCAGCTCCTTGTCGCGGTGGACGACGAGCTGGGGGGTGGTGCTCACTTGGCCGCCGCCTTCTTGGCCGCAGGTGCCTTCTTCGCGGCGGGCTTAGCCGCCGGCTCGGGCTCGGGCTCGGCCGGGGCGGCCACGACGGCCTCCTGCTCCGGCTCGGCCTCCGGCTCGGGAGCGGTGACGGCCGCCTGCTCGTCCAGACGCTCGATGCCGAACTTGAGCGCCGTCGCGTACGTGTCGTCCGGGTCGAGGCGGCGCAGCTCCTCCGCGATCAGCTCGGCCGTCTCGCGGCGCTTGAGCGCCACGCCACGGTCCGGCTGCCCCTCTATGGAGAGCGTCGCGAGCGAGCCGTCCGGCCGGTCGAGCACGATCGGGCCGCAGTTGGTCTCCATCCGTACGGAGGTGAGACCGGGGCCCGTCGACTTCGAGCGCCGCACGGGCACCTTCAGCCGCTCCGCCAGCCACATCGCGAGCAGTTCGACGCTCGGATTGAACTCCTCGCCCTCCACCTCGGCGGAGGTCACCTCGCACACGACCTGGTCGAGCGCGGCGGCGAGCATCGAACGCCACGGGGTGATCCGGGTCCACGAGAGGTCCGTGTCGCCCGGGGTGTAGCGGTCCGCGCGCGCGGTCAGTTCCTGGATGGGCTGCTCGGCGGCGTACGTGTCGGTCACCCGGCGCTGGGCGAGGGCGCCCAGCGGGTCGCTCGCCGGGTCGGTCGGCGCGTTCACCGGCCACCAGACGACGACGGGGGCGTCAGGGAGGAGCAGCGGGAGCACCACCGACTGGGCGTGGTCGACGACCTCGCCGTACAGCCGGAGCACCACGGTCTCGCCGGTGCTGGCGTCGGCGCCGAGGCGGACCTCGGCGTCGAGCCGTGCCGTGGCGCGGTCCCGCGGCGAGCGCGAGACCCGCTTGATGACGACGAGGGTCCGCGAGGGGTGTTCGCGGGACGCCTCGTTCGCCGCCTTCAGCGCGTCGTAGGCGTTCTCCTCGTCGGTGACGATGACGAGGGTGAGCACCATGCCGACGGCCGGCGTGCCGATCGCCCGCCGCCCGAGCACCAGCGCCTTGTTGATCTTGGATGACGTGGTGTCCGTCAGGTCGGTCTTCATGGCCGCCGCCAGCTCCGTCCGTCTCGTGCGAGCATCTCGTCCGCCTCGACCGGACCCCAGGTCCCGGACTGGTACTGCGCGGGCTTGCCGTGCGTGTCCCAGAACTGCTCGATCGGGTCGAGGATCTTCCAGGACAGCTCGACCTCCTCGACGCGCGGGAAGAGGTTCGAGTCGCCGAGCAGGACGTCGAGGATGAGCCGCTCGTACGCCTCGGGGCTGGACTCCGTGAAGGACTCGCCGTACGCGAAGTCCATCGACACGTCCCGGATCTCCATCTGGGTGCCGGGCACCTTGGAGCCGAACCGCACCGTCACGCCCTCGTCCGGCTGGACCCGGATCACGATGGCGTTGCGTCCGAGTTCCTCGGTCGCGGTGTGGTCGAAGGGGGAGTGCGGGGCGCGCTGGAAGACGACCGCGATCTCGGTGACGCGGCGGCCCAGGCGCTTGCCCGTACGGAGGTAGAAGGGGACGCCCGCCCAGCGGCGGTTGTCGATCTCCAGCTTGATGGCCGCGTAGGTGTCGGTCTTCGACTGAGGGTCGATGCCGTCTTCCTCGAGGTAGCCGACGGCCTTCGCGCCGCCCTGCCACCCGGCCGCGTACTGGCCGCGGACCGTGGACTCGCCCAGGTCCTTGGGCAGCTTCACCGCGCCGAGGACCTTGGTCTTCTCGGCGGCCAGCGCGTCGGCGTCGAAGGAGCCGGGCTCCTCCATCGCGGTGAGCGCGAGCAGCTGGAGCAGGTGGTTCTGGATGACGTCACGGGCGGCGCCGATGCCGTCGTAGTAGCCGGCCCGGCCGCCGATGCCGATGTCCTCGGCCATGGTGATCTGTACGTGGTCGACGTACGACCGGTTCCAGATCGGCTCGAAGAGGGTGTTGGCGAAGCGGAGCGCCAGAATGTTCTGGACGGTCTCCTTGCCGAGGTAGTGGTCGATCCGGAAGACCGCCTCGGGCGGGAAGACCTCGTGGACGACCTCGTTGAGCTCCTTGGCGGAGACCAGGTCGTGTCCGAAGGGCTTCTCGATGACCGCGCGGCGCCAGGAGCCGTTCTTCTGGTCGGCCAGGCCGTGCTTCTTCAGCTGCTGGACGACGAGCGGGAAGAACTTCGGGGGCACGGACAGGTAGAAGGCGAAGTTGCCGCCGGTGCCCTGCGCCTTGTCCAGTTCCTCGACGGTGGACTTCAGCTTCTCGAAGGCGTCGTCGTCGTCGAAGTCGCCCTGGACGAAGCGCATCCCCTGGATCAGCTGCTGCCACACCTCCTCCCGGAACGGCGTGCGGGCGTGCTGCTTGACGGCCTCGTAGACCTCCTGCGCGAAGTCCTCGTCCGCCCACTCGCGGCGGGCGAAGCCGATGAGCGAGAAGCCCGGCGGCAGCAGGCCGCGGTTGGCCAGGTCGTAGACGGCAGGCATCAGCTTCTTACGGGACAAATCGCCCGTGACGCCGAAGATCACCAGACCCGACGGCCCCGCGATGCGCGGGAGCCGTCGGTCTGCGGCGTCACGGAGCGGGTTGGCTCCGTGGACTGCGCTCAAGGTGCTTACGCCTCCGAAGGTGCGAGGCGCCGAAGCTCCGCCTCGGTGGACTTGAGCAGGTCGTTCCAGGACGCCTCGAACTTCTCGACGCCCTCGTCCTCCAGGAGCTGGACGACGTCGTCGTAGCCGATGCCCAGCTTCTCGACGGCCGCCAGCTCGGCGCGCGACTGCTCGTACGTGCCGCGCACGGTGTCGCCGGTGACCTCGCCGTGGTCGGCGGTGGCCTCCAGGGTGGCCTCCGGCATGGTGTTCACCGTGCCGGGGGCGACCAGGTCCACGACGTACAGGGTGTCCTTGTACGCCGGGTCCTTGACGCCGGTCGAGGCCCACAGCGGACGCTGCTTGTTGGCCTGCGCCTTGTCGAGGGCGGCCCAGCGCTCCGAGGAGAAGACCTCCTCGTACGCCTCGTACGCCAGACGCGCGTTGGCCAGGGCGGCCTTGCCCTTGAGGGACTTCGCCTCGTCGGTGCCGATGGCGTCCAGGCGCTTGTCGATCTCCGAGTCCACGCGGGACACGAAGAAGGAGGCCACCGAGTGGATCTTGGAGAGGTCGAGGCCGCGCTCCTTGGCCTTCTCCAGGCCCGCCAGGTAGGCGTCCATGACCGCGCGGTAGCGCTCGAGCGAGAAGATCAGCGTCACGTTGACGCTGATGCCGAGGCCGATGACCTCGGTGATCGCCGGCAGACCCGCCTCGGTGGCCGGAATCTTGATCAGGGTGTTGGGACGGTCCACCAGCCAGGCCAGCTGCTTGGCCTCGGCGACGGTGGCGGTCGTCTCGTGGGCGAGACGGGGGTCGACCTCGATGGACACCCGGCCGTCCTGGCCGTCGGTCGCGTCGAAGACCGGCCGCAGGATGTCGGCGGCGTCGCGGACGTCCGCCGTCGTGATCATGCGGATGGCCTCTTCCACCGTCACCTTGCGGGCGGCGAGGTCGGCCAGCTGCTGGTCGTACCCGTGGCCCTCCGAGATGGCCTTCTGGAAGATGGACGGGTTCGTGGTGACACCGACCACGTGGCTCTGGTCGATCAGCTCGGCCAGGTTGCCGGACGTGATCCGCTGGCGCGAGAGGTCGTCCAGCCAGATCGCGACGCCTTCGTCGGAGAGGCGCTTGAGAGCGTCTGTCATGGGAGTTGCATCTCCAATTAAGTCGTACGTATGGACGTCAGCGCGCGGTGGCGTCGATCGATTCCCGCGCGGCGGCGGCGATCGCCTCCGGCGTGAACCCGAACTCGCGGAACAGGACCTTCGCGTCCGCCGAGGCGCCGAAGTGCTCGAGCGAGACGATCCGGCCGGCGTCCCCGACGTACCGGTGCCAGGTGAGACCGATACCGGCCTCGACCGCGACCCGGGCCCTGACCGACGGCGGCAGGACGGAGTCCTTGTACGCCTGGTCCTGCTCCTCGAACCACTCCACGGACGGCATCGAGACCACCCGGGTCGGGACGCCGTCGGCCTGGAGCCGCTCGCGGGCCTCGACGGCCAGGTGCACCTCGGAGCCGGTCGCGATCAGCACGACCTGGGCGTCGCCGCCGTCGGCGTCGAACAGCACGTAGCCGCCCTTGACGGTGTCCTCGTTCGGCGCGTACGTCGGCACGCCCTGGCGGGTGAGCGCGAGGCCGTGCGGGGCGCCCTTGCCGAAGGCCTTGGTGTGGCGCCGCATGATCTCGCGCCAGGCGATCGCCGTCTCGTTGGCATCGGCCGGACGGACCACGTTCAGACCCGGGATCGCGCGCAGCGAGGCGAGGTGCTCCACCGGCTGGTGCGTCGGGCCGTCCTCGCCCAGACCGATCGAGTCGTGGGTCCAGACGTACGTCACGGGCAGGTGCATCAGCGCGGACAGCCGCACCGCGTTGCGCATGTAGTCGGAGAACACCAGGAAGGTGCCGCCGTAGACGCGCGTGTTGCCGTGCAGCGCGATGCCGTTCATCTCCGCGGCCATGGAGTGCTCGCGGATGCCGAAGTGGATCGTGCGGCCGTACTTGTCGGCCTCCGGCAGCGGGTTGCCCTCGGGCAGGAACGACGAGGTCTTGTCGATCGTCGTGTTGTTCGAGCCCGCCAGGTCGGCCGAGCCGCCCCACAGCTCCGGGATGACCGCGCCGAGCGCCTTGAGGACCTGGCCCGAGGCGGCACGGGTGGCGACACCCTTGCCCGGCTCGAAGACCGGAAGCTTCGACTCCCAGCCGGCCGGCAGCTCGTTCGCCTGGATGCGGTCGAACTCGGCGGCGCGCTCCGGGTTGGCCGTACGCCACTCGGCGAGCGACTTCTCCCACCCGGCGCGGGCCTCACGGCCGCGGTCGCCGAGCGCGCGGGTGTGCGCGATGACCTCGTCGGAGACCTCGAAGGTCTGCTCCGGGTCGAAGCCCAGGACGCGCTTGGTGGCCGCGATCTCCTCGTCGCCGAGCGCCGAGCCGTGCGCGGCCTCGGTGTTCTGCGCGTTCGGCGCGGGCCAGGCGATGATCGAGCGCATCGCGATGAACGACGGACGCTCGGTCTCGGCCTCGGCGGCCCTGATCGCCGTGTACAGCGCGGCCGGGTCCAGGTCGCCGTTGGCCTGCGGCTCGACGCGCTGGACGTGCCAGCCGTACGCCTCGTACCGCTTCATCGTGTCCTCGGACACGGCCGTCTCGGTGTCGCCCTCGATCGAGATGTGGTTGTCGTCCCACAGCATGATCAGGTTGCCGAGCTTCTGGTGGCCCGCGAGCGAGGAGGCCTCCGCGGAGATGCCCTCCTGGAGACAGCCGTCACCGGCGATCACGTAGATGTGGTGGTCGAACGGGGAGGCGCCGGTGGCGGCCTCCGGGTCGAACAGGCCACGCTCGTAGCGGGCGGCCATCGCCATGCCCACGGCGTTGGCGACACCCTGGCCCAGCGGTCCCGTGGTCGTCTCGACGGCGGCGGTGTGACCGTACTCCGGGTGCCCGGGGGTCTTCGAACCCCAGGTGCGGAACGCCTTCAGGTCGTCGAGCTCGAGCCCGAAGCCACCCAGGTACAGCTGGGTGTAGAGGGTCAGGGACGAGTGGCCGGCGGAGAGGACGAACCGGTCGCGCCCGACCCACTCGGGGTCGGCCGGGTCGTGCCGCATCACCTTCTGGAAGAGGGTGTACGCGGCGGGCGCCAGGCTCATCGCCGTACCGGGATGGCCGTTGCCGACCTTCTGTACGGCGTCCGCGGCCAGGATGCGGGCGGTGTCGACGGCCCGCTGGTCCAACTCGGTCCACTCGAGGTCTGTGGTGGTCGGCTTAGTGCTCACCCTGGGTCAGGGCTCCTCTCCACATGTCTGAAGCCGGTGACTGAGGGTGTACCGGCGGTGTCGAGCCTACCCCCGCCGGACCGCCCTCTTTCCGTGTTCACGCCCCTCAAATGAGCGGATACGGCAAGACTGCCGCCGCCCGTGGGAGTTCGCCTCCCGGAGCGCGTCCACGCCTCGGGACACACCCCCTCAACACGACCCCACCCCCGCGAAGATCGGTGTCTGGGCAACGTCTACAGTGGCGTGGTACGCGCAAGCTTCACCCCGCCTTCATCCGGGGAGCTTGCTGGGAATTTCTCTGTCAGGGGTGTGCGTGACGGCCGTCGAGTCCCGACCCGCAGGGGTCGTCTTGACTCCCAGCCCGGGGGGCCATCGGCCGTTCGGGGCCCGCGTCAAGGCATACGTGGCGCTGACCAAGCCGCGGATCATCGAGCTGCTGCTCATCACGACCGTCCCGGTGATGTTCCTCGCCGAGCAGGGTGTGCCCGACCTGTGGCTGGTGCTCGCCACCTGCTTCGGCGGATACCTCTCGGCGGGCGGCGCAAACGCCCTGAACATGTACATCGACCGCGACATCGACGCGCTGATGGACCGCACCTCCCAGCGACCGCTGGTCACCGGCGTGCTGACACCGCGCGAGGGCCTGGTCTTCGGCCTCACCCTCGCCGTGGTCTCCACGCTCTGGTTCGGCCTGCTCGTCAACTGGCTCTCCGCCGCCCTCTCGCTCGGCGCGCTCCTCTTCTACGTCGTGGTCTACACGATGATCCTGAAGCGACGGACCGCGCAGAACATCGTCTGGGGCGGCATCGCCGGCTGCCTGCCGGTGCTCATCGGCTGGTCGGCCGTGACGAACTCGATGTCCTGGGCCGCGGTCATCCTCTTCCTCGTCATCTTCTTCTGGACGCCGCCGCACTACTGGCCGCTGTCGATGAAGGTGAAGGACGACTACGCGCGGGCGGGCGTTCCGATGCTGCCCGTCCTCGCCTCCAACAAGGTCGTCGCCAAGCAGATCGTCGCCTACAGCTGGGTGATGGTCGCCGTCTCGCTGCTGCTCACCCCGCTGGGCTACACGGGCTGGTTCTACCTGGCCGTGGCGCTGCTCACCGGCGGCTGGTGGCTCTGGGAGGCGCACGCGCTCCTGAACCGCGCGAAGGCGGGCGCGACCGGTGCGAAGCTCAAGGAGATGCGCCTCTTCCACTGGTCCATCACCTATGTCTCGCTGCTCTTCGTGGCGGTCGCGGTGGACCCCTTCCTCCGCTAGGAGGTCCTGGGCGTTCCGCTCAGATGATCAGCTCCGGTCGACGGCCGGGTCACGTGGGATAGGCCACGTGGCCCGGCCGTCGTCACTCGATCTACGCGTCGGTAGCATCGCTGTCATGGCAGAGACGAAGAACGAAGAGCGCAAGGCGACCAGGCTCGCCAAGGAGATCCGGGCCTTCGCCAAGGAGCACGGCGGCTCCGAGGGCCACCTCGCGCACATCGGCCAGGCGGGCACCCGGATCGTCCTCGTCGGCACGGACGGCGGCTGGGGCGACCTCGTCGCGCCCACGTACGAGATCGCGCGGCAGGCCGCGGAGAAGGCCGGCCTCACCCTCCACGAGGAGTTCGACGGCGAGATCGCCGCCAAGGTCGCCACCGGCCCGTACGAGTGGACCCGGATGGCCGGTATCCAGATCGGCGGCCCCTCCAACGGCTGAGCCGACAACCTCGCGAGGGGCTCACCCGTTAGGACGTGTGGAGACGCGACACGTCCACACAGGGAGCCCCCCGAGATGATCGACACGCCGAGCCTGGTGGACCAGTACTGCCACGGGGTGCTCCGTACGGAGCTCGGCCTCGGCACCTTCGAGGCCCAGCTCGGCGCCCAGCTCGGCGGGAGCACCGCGCTGCCCGCCGCGGGCACCACCTTCTTCGACACCCAGACCGGCTTCGCCGTGCGCCGCTGGTGCCCGCCGCTCCTCGGTCTCGAACCGCACTGCCCGCCCGCCCGGTATCTCGCCCGCCGCCGCGAGCTCGGCGTCGTCGAAGCGGGCCGCCGGCTCCTCCGCGCCTCCGGGATCGGCACCTATCTGGTCGACACCGGAGCACCCGGCGATCTGACGGGGCCCGCCGAGATCGCCGCCACGGGCGCCGCCGAGGCCCACGAGATCGTCCGCCTCGAACCCCTCGCCGAACAGGTCGCCGACACCTCGGGGACCGTCGAGTCCTTCCTCGCCAACCTCGCCGAGGCCGTCCACGGCGCCGCCGGCGGCGCCGTCGCCCTCGCCTCCGTGGCAGGGGTGCGCCAAGGGCTCGCGTACACGTCCGAACCGCCGGGGCCCGGGGAGGTACGCGGGGCGGCGGGGCGCTGGCTCGCCGGACGCCCGGCCGGTGGCCGGCTCACCGACCCCGTCCTGCTGCGCCATCTGCTCTGGATCGCGGTCACCGCAGGGCGCCCCCTCCAGCTGCACACCGGGGACCGCGACCCGGCCGCGGTCGCCGGCTTCGCGGCCGCCACCACGGGCCTCGGCACCGACCTGGTGCTGCTGCACTCCTATCCGTACCACCGCGCCGCCGCGCGGCTGACCGGGACGCACGCGCACGTGTACGCGGATCTGGGTCCCGTCCTCGCGCACACCGGGGCGCGGGCGGCGGCGGTCCTCGCCGAGGTCCTGGAGCGGGCGCCGTTCGGCAAGCTGCTGTTCTCCAGCGGCGCCCACGGGCTGCCCGAGCTGCACGTGGTCGCCGCGAGCGTCTTCCGCACCGCGCTCACCCGGGTGCTCGGCGAATGGGTCGGGGACGGCGCCTGGTCCCGTACGGACGCCCAGCGGGTCGCCGCGCTGATCGCCGGGGAGAACGCGCGACGGGTCTACCGGCTCGCGGGGAGCCGGTAGACCCGTCGGGGGGCAGACGGTTCAGGCCGTGGCCGGTACCGGGTCGGCCTGGGCCGGGATGTCGGCGGTGGGCAGGGGACGCTCGCGCAGGCTCAGGGCGAGCCGCAGCACCGCGATCCACATCAGCGAGGAGCCGAGCATGTGAGCGGCGACCAGGATCTCGGGGACCCCGGTGAAGTACTGGACGTAGCCGATGCCGCCCTGGGCGAGCAGCACGATCAGCAGGTCACGGGCGCGGGCCCGGGTGTCGAGCGGGGCGTCCACCACGCGGAGCACCAGCCACATCGCGAGCGCGAGGGCGCAGACGACCCAGGCGGCGATAGCGTGGACGTGCGCCGCGTTCGTCCAGTCCCACGGCATGCGCGGCACGTCGCTGCTGTCACCGGCGTGCTTGCCGGAGCCGGTCACGGCCGTACCGAGCGCGATCAGCAGCCCGGAGACGATCGTGATCGCCCAGGACAGCTTCCGGACCGGGCGCGGCACGCGCGGGCGGGGGGCGGTGTCGCCCTCGCCGGTCCGGTGCCAGGTGACGACGGCGACCGTGAGCAGGGCGTTCGCGGCGAGGAAGTGGCCGGCCACCGTCCACGGGTTGAGGCCCATCCACACCGTGATGCCGCCGAGGACGGCGTTGCTCATCACGATCCAGAACTGGGCCCAGCCGAGCCGGGTCAGTCCGCGCCGCCGGGGCTTGGTGGACCGGGCGGCGATGATGGCCCAGCCGACGGCCGCCGACAGGACGTACGTCAGCATCCGGTTGCCGAACTCGATCGCGCCGTGAAGGCCCTGCTCGGGTGTGGCGAAGAGGCTGTCGTCGGTGCACTTGGGCCAGGTGTCGCAGCCGAGACCGGAACCGGTCAGCCGGACCGCGCCGCCCGTGACGACGATGAGCACGCTCATCACGACGGCGGAGAGCGCGGCGCGCCGGAGCGTCCTCGGGGACGGGGTCCAGCGCCTGGCGATGAAGGCGAGGGGGGTCAGCACGGGCCCTATCGTAGGACGGCGCTTGTGCGCGCTTTCACGAGGGGGGCGTATGTGGCCGAACGGAACCTTACGGTTACTCCCAGCGGAAGAACCTCGCCGCCGCGCCGAGCCCCAGGACCGCCCAGACCGCCAGGATCAGCGCGTCGCCCCAGGGCATCGACGCGCCGCCCTGGAGGACGTCCCGCAGGCCGTCGGAGAGGGCGGAGATCGGGAGCAGCGCCAGCACGTCGCCCGCGGCGCCGAACTTCTCCAGCGGGACGATGACCCCGCCGCCCACCAGGAGCAGCAGGAAGACCAGGTTCGCGGCGGCGAGCGTGGCCTCGGCCTTCAGGGTGCCGGCCATGAGCAGGCCGAGCCCCGAGAAGGCGGCGGTGCCGAGCACGAGCAGCAGCAGGACCGACAGCGGGTCGCCCTGCGGCGACCAGCCGAGGGACAGCGCGATCACGGTCAGGAGCGCGATCTGGAGCACCTCGGTGACGAGCACGGACAGCGTCTTGGCGGCCATCAGCGCCCAGCGGGGGAGCGGTGAGGCGCCGAGCCGCTTGAGCACTCCGTACCGCCGCTCGAATCCGGTGGCGATGGCCTGACCGGTGAAGGCGGTGGACATCACGGCGAGCGCGAGGACACCGGGGGCGAGGAAGTCGACGGCCTCGCCCGCACCCGTGTCGACGACGTCGACGGTCGAGAAGAGCACCAGGAGCAGCGAAGGGATGATCACGGTGAGGAGCAGCTGCTCGCCGTTGCGCAGCAGCATCCGGGTCTCCAGGGCCGTCTGCGCCGCGATCATGCGGCCGACGGGGGCGGCGCCGGGCCTGGGGGAGTAGGTACCTGCACTCACGACCGGAGCTCCTTGCCCGTCAGTTCCAGGAACACGTCTTCGAGGGTGTGGCGCTCGACGGAGATGCCGTCGGGCATGACGCCGTGCTGGGCGCACCAGCTGGCGACCGTGGCGAGCAGCTGCGGGTCGACGGCGCCGGTGATCCGGTACGTGCCCGGGAGCGGCTCCGCGGCGGCCGTGCCGTCCGGCAGCGCCTTGAGCAGGGAGCCCAGGTCGAGCCCGGGGCGCCCGGTGAAGCGCAGGGTGTTCTCGGCGCCGCCCCGGCACAGCTCCTCGGGGCTGCCCTGGGCGACGACCCGGCCGGCGTCGACGATGGCGACGTCGTCGGCGAGCTCCTCGGCCTCCTGCATGGAGTGCGTGGTGAGGACGGTGGTCACGCCGTCGGCGCGCAGTTCGCGCACCAGGTCCCAGGTCGCGCGGCGGGCCTGCGGGTCGAGGCCGGCGGTGGGCTCGTCGAGGAAGACGAGCTCGGGGCGGCCGACGACGGCCATGGCGAGCGCGAGGCGCTGCTGCTGGCCGCCGGAGAGCCGTCGGTAGGTGGTGCGGCCGCAGGAGTCGAGGCCGAGCCGCTCGATCAGGGCGTCCACGTCCAGCGGGTGGGCGTGGAGCTTGGCCATGTGGCGCAGCATCTCGTCGGCCCTGGCGCCGGAGTAGACGCCGCCGGACTGGAGCATGACGCCGATCCGGGGGCGGAGGGCCGCCGCGTCGGCGGCCGGGTCGAGGCCCAGGACGCGGACGGTGCCGGAGTCGGGCCTGCGGTAGCCCTCGCAGGTCTCGATCGTGGTGGTCTTGCCGGCCCCGTTGGGACCGAGGACGGCGGTGACGGTGCCCGCGCGCACGTCGAGGTCGAGTCCGTCGACGGCGGTTTTGCTTCCGTACCGCTTGACCAGGCCGCGGACCTGGACGGCGCTGTCGACGGACTCGTTCTGCTTGCTCCCGGGCATGTCCGGAAGTCTAGAGAGCGTTCGGGACCCCTCCGGGCGCGGGGCCCCCGAGCGGCCCTCATTCGTCCTACGAATGATCATTTCCGCAGGTCAGGTAAGCCTTACCTGAGTGATGCACGGCACCGCCCGCGCCGTGGACGCCGCTTGTCAGTCCGAGATTAATTACGCAACAATGGCGTTGTGAAAAACGTTGGCGCGGCTCCGGTGGAGGAACTCGCGACCCGTGAGCGTTCGACGCGCAACCGGGTCGCGCGGTCGATCCTGGACCACGGTCCCTCGACCGTCGCCGATCTGGCAGGCCGGCTCCGCCTCACCCAGGCGGCCGTCCGGCGCCACCTCGACTCGCTGGTCGCCGACAATGTCGTCGAAGCCCGCGAGAAGCGCGTCTACGGGGCCAGGGCCCGCGGCCGCCCCGCGAAGGTCTTCGCGCTCACCGACTGCGGCCGGGACGCCTTCGACCAGTCGTACGACTCGCTGGCCGTGGAGGCGCTCCGCTGGATCGAGCGCAACGCCGGCGGGGAAGCGGCCGTGGCCGCCTTCGCCCGGGACCGGATCGAGGCCCAGGGCGGCGCGTACCGGGAAGCCGTCGAGGCCGCCGAGCCCGCACGGCGGACCGAGGCGCTTGCCAAGGCCCTGACGGCGGACGGGTACGCTGCCACTGCGCGGAACGCGCCGGTCGGCGAACAGCTCTGCCAGCACCACTGCCCGGTCGCCCACGTCGCCGAGCAGTACCCACAGCTGTGCGAGGCGGAGACGGAGTTCTTCTCCCGCCTCCTGGGAACGCACGTCCAGCGTCTGGCCACCATCGCGCATGGTGACGGCGTCTGCACCACGTTCATCCCGCACAGCGCCCCACAGGCCACCCCATCAGCATCCGCCAGTACCGCCGGGAGGAACCCCGCATGACCACCGAGATCAGCCACCCCGAGCTTGAGGGCCTGGGTCGGTACGAGTACGGCTGGGCCGACTCCGACACGGCCGGTGCCACCGCCAAGCGTGGCCTCAACGAGGACGTCGTCCGCGACATCTCCTCGAAGAAGAACGAGCCCGAGTGGATGCTGAAGCTGCGTCTCAAGGGTCTGCGGCTCTTCGGCAAGAAGCCCATGCCGACCTGGGGCTCCGACCTCTCCGGCATCGACTTCGACAACATCAAGTACTTCGTGCGTTCCACCGAGAAGCAGGCCGCTTCCTGGGAGGAACTGCCGGAGGACATCAAGAACACGTACGACAAGCTCGGCATCCCCGAGGCCGAGAAGCAGCGCCTCGTCGCCGGCGTCGCCGCCCAGTACGAGTCCGAGGTCGTCTACCACCAGATCCGCGAGGACCTGGAGGAGCAGGGCGTCATCTTCGTCGACACCGACACCGCGCTGAAGGAGCACGAGGAGCTCTTCCGCGAGTACTTCGGCACCGTCATCCCGGTCGGCGACAACAAGTTCGCCTCCCTGAACACGGCCGTGTGGTCCGGCGGCTCGTTCATCTACGTGCCGAAGGGCGTGCACGTCGAGATCCCGCTCCAGGCCTACTTCCGCATCAACACGGAGAACATGGGCCAGTTCGAGCGGACGCTGATCATCGTCGACGAGGACGCCTACGTCCACTACGTCGAGGGCTGCACCGCCCCGATCTACTCCTCGGACTCGCTGCACAGCGCCGTCGTCGAGATCATCGTCAAGAAGGGCGGCCGCTGCCGCTACACGACCATCCAGAACTGGTCGAACAACGTCTACAACCTGGTGACCAAGCGCGCCGTCGCCTACGAGGGCGCCACCATGGAGTGGGTCGACGGCAACATCGGCTCCAAGGTCACCATGAAGTACCCCGCCGTCTACCTGATGGGCGAGCACGCCAAGGGCGAGACCCTCTCCATCGCCTTCGCGGGCGAGGGCCAGCACCAGGACGCCGGCGCCAAGATGGTCCACATGGCCCCGAACACCTCCTCCAACATCGTCTCCAAGTCGGTGGCGCGAGGCGGCGGCCGCACCTCCTACCGCGGTCTCATCGAGATCGGCGAGGGTGCCCCGGGCGCCAAGTCCAACGTGCTCTGCGACGCGCTGCTCGTCGACACGATCTCCCGCTCCGACACGTACCCCTACGTGGACGTGCGCGAGGACGACGTCTCCATGGGCCACGAGGCCACCGTCTCCAAGGTCTCCGAGGACCAGCTCTTCTACCTGATGAGCCGCGGCCTCACCGAGTTCGAGGCCATGGCGATGATCGTCCGCGGCTTCGTCGAGCCCATCGCCAAGGAACTCCCGATGGAGTACGCCCTGGAGCTCAACCGGCTGATCGAGCTGCAGATGGAAGGCTCGGTCGGTTAAGACCCGGCCGCCATCCGTACCGTCTTTGCGTAGTCACGAGGAAGAGAGCAACACGACAGCCATGGCTGAGGCTCAGAACATCCCGGCGGGTTCCACCACCGCCGGCTCGATCGCGGTGGCCGCCGAGTCCACCGTCGCCACGCGCATGAGCGCGCCCCCGTCCTTCGACGTCGCGGACTTCCCCGTCCCGCACGGCCGCGAGGAGGAGTGGCGGTTCACGCCGCTCGAGCGCCTGCGCGGCCTCCACGACGGCACCGCCGTCGTCTCCGGCGAGGGCGTCAAGGTCGAGGTCGAGGCCCCCGAGGGCGTCACCGTGGAGACCGTCGGCCGTGACGACGCGCGCCTCGGCAAGGCCGGGACGCCCGTCGACCGCGTCGCCGCCCAGGCGTACTCCTCCTTCGAGAAGGCCTCGGTCGTCACCGTCGCCAAGGAGGCCGTCCTCACCGAGCCGATCCGCATCGCCGTGCACGGCGAGGGCGGGGTCGCCTTCGGCCACCAGGTGATCGAGCTCGGCGCCTTCGCCGAGGCCGTCGTGGTCATCGACCACACCGGTGACGCGGTGCTCGCCGCCAACGTCGACTACGTCCTCGGCGACGGCGCCAAGCTGACCGTCGTCTCCGTCCAGGACTGGGACGAGAAGGCCGTCCACGTCGCCCAGCACAACGCCCTGGTCGGCCGCGACGCCTCCTTCAAGTCCGTCGTGGTCACCTTCGGCGGCGACGTCGTCCGCATCCACCCGCGCGTGTCGTACGCGGCCCCCGGCGGTGAGGCCGAGCTCTTCGGCCTGTACTTCACCGACGCCGGCCAGCACCAGGAGCACCGCCTCCTGGTCGACCACAACACCCCGCACTGCAAGTCCAACGTGGCCTACAAGGGCGCGCTGCAGGGCCAGGGCGCGCACGCCGTCTGGATCGGTGACGTGCTCATCCAGGCCGCCGCCGAGGGCACGGACACGTACGAGCTCAACCGGAACCTGGTCCTCACGGACGGCGCCCGGGTCGACTCCGTACCGAACCTGGAGATCGAGACCGGCGAGATCGCCGGCGCCGGCCACGCCTCGGCCACCGGCCGCTTCGACGACGAGCAGCTCTTCTACCTGATGTCCCGCGGCATCCCGGAGGTCGAGGCCCGTCGCCTCGTCGTCCGCGGCTTCTTCGCGGAACTGGTCCAGCAGATCGGTCTGCCGGACGTCCAGGAGCGCCTCCTCGCCAAGATCGAGGCCGAGCTGGAGGCCTCCGTCTGATGGCCTTCGTCCGAGTCTGCGCACTGAGCGAGCTGGAGGCCGACACCCCGAAGCGGGTCGAGGTCGACGGCACGCCGGTGTCGGTCGTGCACACCGAGGGCGAGGTGTACGCGATCAACGACATCTGCTCGCACGCGAACGTCTCCCTCTCGGAGGGCGAGGTCGAGGACTGCGCCATCGAGTGCTGGCTGCACGGGTCGAGCTTCGACCTGCGCACCGGCAAGCCCTCCGGCCTTCCCGCGACGCGCCCCGTCCCCGTATACCCCGTAAAGATCGAAGGGGACGATGTGCTCGTCTCCGTCACCCAGGAGTCCTGAGTCACCCATGGCAACGCTTGAAATCCGCGACCTGCACGTCTCCGTCGAAGCCGAGAACGGCACGAAGGAGATCCTCAAGGGCGTCGACCTGACCGTGAAGCAGGGCGAGACCCACGCCATCATGGGCCCCAACGGCTCGGGCAAGTCGACCCTCGCGTACTCGATCGCCGGGCACCCCAAGTACACGATCACCAGCGGCACCGTCACGCTCGACGGCGAGGACGTCCTGGAGATGTCGGTCGACGAGCGCGCCCGCGCCGGCATGTTCCTGGCCATGCAGTACCCGGTCGAGGTCCCCGGCGTCTCGGTCTCCAACTTCCTGCGCACCTCCGCCACCGCCGTCCGCGGCGAGGCCCCCAAGCTGCGCACCTGGGTGAAGGAGGTCAAGTCCGCGATGGAGCAGCTCCAGATGGACCCGGCCTTCGCCGAGCGCAACGTCAACGAGGGCTTCTCCGGCGGTGAGAAGAAGCGCCACGAGATCCTCCAGATGGAGCTCCTCAAGCCGAAGATCGCGATCCTCGACGAGACCGACTCCGGCCTGGACGTCGACGCGCTGCGTCAGGTCTCCGACGGCGTCAACCGCGTCCGCGAGACCGGTGAGGTCGGCACGCTGCTGATCACGCACTACACCCGGATCCTGCGCTACATCAAGCCCGACTTCGTGCACGTCTTCTCCGGCGGCCGCATCGTCGAGTCCGGCGGCGCCGAGCTCGCCGACAAGCTGGAGAACGAGGGCTACGAGGCCTACAGCACGAAGGGTGGCGCATCCGCGTGACATCTGCCCATCAGGGGCTCTCCGGCCTCCTCGACACCGAGGCGATCCGCAAGGACTTCCCGCTCCTGGATCGCGTGGTCCACGACGGCAAGAAGATCGTGTACCTCGACTCCGCCGCGACCTCGCAGAAGCCGCGGCAGGTCCTCGACGCGCTCACCACGTACTACGAGCGTCACAACGCCAACGTCCACCGCGGCGTCTACACGGTCGCCGAGGAGGCGACGGCGCTGTACGAAGGCGCCCGTGACAAGGTCGCGGCCTTCATCAACGCGCCGAGCCGCGACGAGGTGATCTTCACCAAGAACGCCTCGGAGTCGCTCAACCTCGTGGCCAACATGCTGGGCTGGGCCGACGAGCCCTACCGCGTGGACCACGAGACCGAGATCGCCATCACGGAGATGGAGCACCACTCCAACATCGTGCCGTGGCAGCTGCTCTCGCAGCGCACGGGCGCGAAGCTGAAGTGGTTCGGCCTCACCGACGACGGGCGCCTCGACCTCTCGAACATCGAAGAGGTCATCACCGAGAAGACCAAGATCGTCTCGTTCACGCTGGTCTCGAACCTGCTGGGCACGATCAACCCGGTGGAGACGATCATCCGGCGCGCGCAGGAGGTCGGTGCGCTGGTCTGCATCGACGCCTCGCAGGCGGCCCCGCACATGGTGCTCGACGTGCAGGCGCTGCAGGCCGACTTCGTGGCCTTCACCGGCCACAAGATGGTCGGCCCGACCGGCATCGGCGTGCTCTGGGGACGGCAGGAGCTCCTGGAGGACCTGCCGCCCTTCCTCGGCGGCGGCGAGATGATCGAGACCGTCTCGATGCACTCCTCGACGTACGCGCCGGCCCCGCACAAGTTCGAGGCGGGTACGCCCCCGATCGCCCAGGCCGTCGGCCTCGGCGCGGCCGTGGACTACCTGTCGGCGATCGGCATGGAGAACATCGCGCGCCACGAGCACGCGATCACCGAGTACGCCGTCCGGCGCCTCCAGGAGGTGCAGGACCTGCGGATCATCGGCCCCACCACGGCCGAGGACCGCGGCGCGGCGATCTCCTTCACGCTCGGCGACATCCACCCGCACGACGTGGGCCAGGTCCTCGACGAGCAGGGCATCGCGGTCCGGGTCGGCCACCACTGCGCGCGGCCGGTCTGCCTGCGGTACGGAATTCCCGCGACCACGCGAGCGTCGTTCTATCTGTACTCCACTCCGGCCGAGGTCGACGCCCTGGTCGAGGGTCTTGAGCACGTACGGAACTTCTTCGGGTAGGGGCTGGTCGTGAAGCTGGATTCGATGTACCAGGACGTCATCCTGGACCACTACAAGCACCCGCACGGGCGCGGTCTTCGGGACGGCGACGCCGAGGTGCACCACGTCAACCCGACGTGCGGCGACGAGATCACGCTCCGCGTGAAGTACGACGGCTCGCGCGTCGAGGACGTGTCGTACGAGGGCCAGGGCTGTTCCATCAGCCAGGCCTCGGCGTCCGTCCTCAACGAGCTGCTCGTCGGCAAGGAGCTGGCCGAGGCGCAGAGGATCCAGGGCACCTTCCTGGAGCTGATGCAGTCCAAGGGCCAGATCGAGCCGGACGACGCGATGGAGGAGATCCTGGAGGACGCGGTCGCGTTCGCCGGAGTCTCCAAGTACCCGGCCCGTGTGAAGTGCGCCCTGCTCAGCTGGATGGCGTGGAAGGACGCGACCGCCCAGGCGCTGGGCGACGCGGAGAGGAAGTCGGCATGACCGAGAACGCCGAGGCCACGATGAAGCCGGCCTCCGAGGAAGAAGTCCGCGAGGCGCTGTACGACGTCGTCGACCCCGAGCTGGGCATCGACGTCGTCAACCTGGGCCTGATCTACGGCATCCACATCGACGACTCGAACGTCGCGACGCTGGACATGACCCTGACGTCGGCGGCCTGTCCGCTGACCGATGTGATCGAGGACCAGGCGAAGTCCGCGACGGACGGCATCGTCAACGAACTGAAGATCAACTGGGTCTGGATGCCCCCGTGGGGCCCGGACAAGATCACGGACGACGGCCGCGAGCAGCTCCGCGCGCTCGGCTTCAACGTCTGATCCACGCACGCGTGGGAACGGCCGTGCCCTTCGGGGCACGGCCGTTCCGTGTTTTCCGGGGCGCGACCTAGTACAGGCCCGCCGCCCGGGCGAGCTCGGGTGCCAGGTTCTCCTTGCGGATGCGCTGGTCGACGTAGACGAGGCCGGTGATCAGGGGCGGGAAGACGGAGACGACGACCTGGCTGATCAGCTGGCCGACGGCGAGCAGGACGACGAAGCCGACGAGGGAGGCGATGACGGCCGCGGGGTCGTCGCCGGAGAAGTCGGCCGTCGCCAGGGGGACCGAGAGCAGGAGGGAGAAGGCCTGCTGGATCAGCCAGCCGACGACGGCGGCCATGGTCCCGGCGGCGAAGAGGCAGCCGAAGACGCGCCACCAGGAACCGCGGACCAGGGCCGAGGAGCGGCGCATCGAGGCCATGGTGCCCTGGTTCTCCATCACCGCGGCGGCCGGGGCCAGACTGAACTTCACCCAGAGCCAGAGGACGAGCGGGACGAGGGGCAGGGCGGCGAGCGTCGCGCCGCCGAAGACCGTGAGCACCAGGGTCACCGGACTGCCGCCGTCGAGGTGGAGGAGCAGGGCGACGAGCGTCCCCACGTACACCACGACCAGGAGCACCATCGGCAGGCTCGTCAGGATCACGGTGCCGAGGACGGCCGGCATCCGGGCCCACGACCGGCGCCAGACCGCACCGAAGGTCGTCGGCCGGCCGAGGACCGCCTCCTGGATCACGGCGGGGCAGGCCGCCGCGATCACGGCGTTGGCGCAGAGGACCGTGATCGTGCCGGCGATCCAGACGCAGGCGAACGCGACGAGCAGCGGGCGGACGTCGTCCCACTGCGGTTCCTGGCCGGGCGGCAGGTCGAACACGGCGGGGAAGAGGTCGCCGACGGCCGCGTACGCGATGCCGAGCGCCGCTCCCACGGCCAGCAGGGCCACCCCGTACACGGTGGCCGTCACCCCGAGCAACTGCTTCCAGTAGCGGCCGAAGGTGGCGAAGGCGCCGGTCAGGATCGAGCTGAAACCGAGCGGCGCCAGGGGTATCACGCCGGGCTTCGGCGGCGGGGGCGGGGGCGGGTAGCCGTAGCCGTAGGGCGGCCCCGGGGGAAACGTCATGCGGGACACCGTATAGGTCGGGATGCGTACGCCCGTACGCAAGGCTGTGTACGCTCGTACACATGGGTTACGGACTGCTGGCGGGCGCCATCGCGGCGGAGATCCTCGCCACCACCTCGATGAAGTACAGCGAGGGCTTCACCAAGCTCTGGCCCTCGATCGTCACCGGCGCCGGCTATCTCATCGCCTTCGCGCTCCTGGCGCAGGCGCTCAAGACGCTCCAGGTCGGCACCGCGTACGCCATCTGGTCCGGGGTCGGCACCGCCGCCGTCGCCACCATCGGCGTCCTCTTCCTCGGCGAGACCCTCAGCCTCGCCAAGGTCGCCGGCATCGTCCTCATCATCGCCGGGGTCGCCGTCCTCAACCTCGGCGGCGCGCACTGATGGGCCGCCCCCGCCGCCACGACCCCGAACGGCGCGAGCGGATCGTGGAAGCGGCCCTCCGGGTGGCCGGGCGGGCCGGGATCGCCGGTCTGAGCCACCGCACGGTGGCCGCAGAGGCGGACGTACCGCTCGGCTCGACCACGTACCACTTCGCCTCCCTCGACGACCTCCTGGTCGCCGCGCTCCGCAAGGCCGACGGGGGCTTCGGGCGGCTGCTGCGCGAGAGCCCCGCCCTCGCCGCGCGGGACAGCGACCTCGGGACCGTGCTCGCCCGCCTCCTGGGCGAGTGGATGGGTGGCGGACGCGCCCGCGTGGAGCTGGAGTACGAGCTCTACCTCGCCGCCCTGCGGCGCCCCGCCCTCCGCCCCGTCGCCGCCGAGTGGACCGGGACCGCCGTCGCCGCCCTGGCCCACCGCACCGACCCCGCCACCGCCCGCGCCCTGGTCGCCCTCATGGACGGCATCCGCCTCCAGGTCCTGCTCACCGACGGCGTCTACGACGAGGAGTACGCGCGCGCGATGCTCACGCGGATCCTGAACGAACCACCGAACTCCCCGGTCCGAGGCCTGTCGGAACCGCCGACGCGCCCGACCGAGACCTGAGACCGGTTGGCCCGCGCGGGGCCCCGCCGGTTAGGTTCTCCGTCATGACCACTGCTCCTCGCACCACCGGCGCCGTCGCCGCCGGCCTCGCCACCATCGCCGGCGACGGCACCGTTCTCGACACCTGGTTCCCCGCCCCCTCGCTGACCGACGCGCCCGGCCTCGCCGGCACCGAGCGGCTGACCTCCGACGAGGCCCTGAACGCCCTCGGCGAAGGCGCCGCCAAGGCCCTCGGCGTGGACGCCCGCCGCGGCGTCGAGGTGGTCGCCGTCCGTACCGTCATCGGCTCGCTCGACGAGAAGCCGCTCGACGCCCACGACGCCTACCTGCGCCTGCACCTGCTCAGCCACCGGCTGGTCAAGCCGCACGGCCAGAGCCTGGACGGCGTCTTCGGCCTCCTCGCCAACGTCGCCTGGACCTCGCTCGGTCCGGTCGCCGTCGACGACATCGAGAAGGTGCGGCTCAACGCCCGCGCCGAGGGCCTGCACCTCTCCGTGACGAGCATCGACAAGTTCCCGCGCATGACCGACTACGTCGTGCCCGCCGGTGTCCGCATCGCCGACGCCGACCGCGTCCGCCTCGGCGCCCACCTCGCCGCCGGCACCACCGTCATGCACGAGGGCTTCGTCAACTTCAACGCCGGCACCCTCGGCACCTCCATGGTCGAGGGCCGGATCTCCGCCGGTGTCGTCGTCGGCAACGGCTCCGACATCGGCGGCGGCGCCTCCACGATGGGCACCCTCTCGGGCGGCGGCAACGTCGTCATCGCGATCGGCGAGCGCTGCCTGATCGGCGCCGAGGCGGGCGTCGGCATCGCCCTCGGCGACGAGTGCGTGGTCGAGGCCGGTCTGTACGTCACCGCCGGCACCCGGGTCACGATGCCCGACGGCCAGATCGTGAAGGCCCGCGAGCTCTCCGGCGCTTCGAACATCCTCTTCCGCCGCAACTCGGTCACCGGCACCGTCGAGGCCCGCCCGAACAACGCGGTCTGGGGCGGACTCAACGACATCCTGCACAGCCACAACTGACCCACCGGCGGGACCCTGACCGCCCGGCCCGGCCTCAGACGGCCGGCAGGGCGGTCAGCCGCCTCCCGTGGAGGGCGAGCAGACGGTCGCCGGAAGCGGCGACGTACCACTTCTCCACCGGGCCCGTACCGTCGTTGTAGGTCCAGCGGTGCTTGCCGCCGCGGGCGTCGAAGGCGAGGACACCGCCGCCGGGGTCGAGGTCCGTCGCCGCGTACAGGGGGCCGCCCACCTTGGCGAACTGCCAGGGGTGCGCCACTTCGAGCAGGTCCTCGTTCTGCCAGATCACGCCGCCCTTCGCCGGGTCGACCGCGCGCGGCACATGGCTGGAGTCGGAGGCGCAGAGGACCCCGTCCAGGACCGCGGGGTCGTGGAGGCGGGTGAACTCCTCGGCAGCGAGGGACCAGCGCTCCGCGCCGTCCGCCGGCGCGAAGGCGCGCAGCCGCTGCCCGTCGGCGATGATCGCCAGGTTCCCGTGGGCGGCGAACCGGCCGCTGTTGGACCGGCCGATCCTCTTCGTCCAGAGCTGGCGGCCGGTGGCCGCGTCGCGGACCGTCACGTTCTCGCGGTAGTCGGTGTAGACGAGAGGCCGCCCGACGACCGCGGCGATGACACCGGACTCCTCGGTGCCCGTGTCGCGGCGCTCCTGCCACACGACCTTCCCGGACCTGGTGTCGATCGCCGCGATCACGTTGTCCGGGGTGCTGAAGCCCTTCTCCAGGATGCCCGCGAGGACGTAGACGCGGTGCTCGTCCGCGGCGATCGTGCGCGGCTGGGAGAACCGCTTCCCGAGCCGGCTGTGCCAGGTCTCCTTGCCCGTGGCCGGGTCGAGACCGACGACGTCCCCGTCGTGCTCGGCGCTCGCGAGGTAGAGGGTGCCGCCGCTCACCAGCAGCTTCGCGCCCGGTACGGCGACCTCCCGGCGTGACCAGACCTCCTTGCCGGTGACGACGTCCCGGCCCACCAGCGGGTCGCCCGAGACCAGGACCACGTCGCCGGCGACCGCCAGCGCGTCGAGGGCGCCGAGCGCCCCGGCCGCCGCCTCCCCCTGCCACAGCGGTCGCGGGGCGGTGCCCGGCGGCGGGGTGGTGAAGGCGCCCCCGCCCGTGCCGGGCGTGCTCGTACCCGGGGCGCTCGCCGACGGTGCCGGCTCCTCCACGGGCCGCATCCCCAGGCGCCCGCGCCGAGGGCCGCGAGGCCGATTCCGGTTCCGGCGAGGCGGAGCAGACGTCTGCGGGACACCTCGGGTCCCTCGCCGCCGGTTCGGTCACCCGGTGTTCCGGCCGCGCGTCCCCCACGTATGTGGTGCATCCGCCCGATCCCCATTTCCCGTTCGGGACCCGAAGCGGGTCCGGAACGGGCTCAGGCTAGCCACGGCACGACGGTCCGGGGGGCGGTACGCAACGGGGACGACGCCGTGAAACTCCCGTCACACGGCAACTCTTTTGGTGACATTGCGTTAAACGGAGCGGAGCGCAAGGTTCCAGTGGACGAGGCGAGGAGTCGACATGAGGACGAAGCCCATGGTTGCCGGAGTGCTCACGGTGGTGGCGGTCCTGCTACCGGCCGGCACGGCCGTCGCGGACGAGACGCACACACACGCGCACAACGGCCCCCACATCTCCCTGATCTCCACCGGGCAGATCGACGACCCGCTGGAGGACGTCCTGGAGCACGCCGCCATCCTCGGCAGGACCTACACGACCGACTCCGCCTGAACCAATGCCTCGTACGCCTCCCGCAGCCCGTCGGCCGTCTCCCGGGCGGCGGACTGCAGGGGTTCGCGCAGCGGCCCGCCGAGCAGGGCCTTGGCGGTGACCGTGCCGGGCAGGCCCGAGGCCATCATCAGCTCGGTCAGCGGAAGCAGCCGGGCGTGCAGCCGGGCCGCCTCCGCGGTGTCGCCCGCGTCGAAGGCGTCGAGGACGGCACGGAGCTGACGCGGTGCCACGTTGGCGACCGTACTGACGTAGCCGGCGCCGCCGACCGCGTACAGCGGCAGGTTCAGTTCCTCGCTGCCCGAGTAGTACGCGAGCGAGGTCTCCGCGATCACCCGGGCCGAGCCGAGCAGGTCGTACGCGCAGTCCTTCACCGCCACGATCCGGGGGTGCCGGGCGAGCCGCAGCATCGTCGCGGGCTCGACGCGGGTGCCGGTGCGGCCCGGGATGTCGTAGACCATCACCGGCAGTTCCGTCGCGTCGGCGACCCTCAGGAAGTGCGCCTCGACGGCCGGCTGCGGCGGGCGGCTGTAGTAGGGGGTGACGACGAGCAGCCCGTCCGCCCCCGCCTCCTCCGCCCGACGCGCCAGCTCGACGGTGTGCCGGGTGTCGGCGGTGCCGACGCCGGAGAGGACGGAGGGGGCGGGGCCGACGGCCTCGCGGACGGCCCGGACGAGCGCGGCCTTCTCGGCGTCCGTGGTGGTCGGGGACTCGCCCGTGGTGCCGTTGAGGACCAGGCCGTCGCAGCCCTCCGCGAGGAGACGGACGGCGAGGTCCCGCGCCGCGCCGAGGTCGAGCGCGCCGGCGGGGGTGAACGGGGTGATCATCGCGCAGAGAGCGCGGCCGAAGGGGCGTTCAGTGCTCATCACCGAAGTCTGGAGGCGGCGATGGTGAAGGTCCACTTAGATCTGCTTGGTTCGAGAGATAAGCACTGCTGAAGACTTCCAGGGTCCGGCACCTCGCAGGCCTCGCAACCTCATATGCCTCACAGGCCTCACAGGCCTCACAGGCCGAGCTTGAAGCCGTCGTGGCTGCGGGCGAAGCCCAGCGAGGCGTAGAAACGGTGGGCTTCCGTCCGCCTCTTGTCGCTGGTCAGCTGGACCAGCGCGCAGCCGCGCTCCCTCGCCCGCGCCACGGCGCGCTCCATCAGTTCCCGGCCGAGACCGCCGCCGCGCCGGTCGGCCCTGATCCGGACCGCCTCGATCAGGGCCCGCTCGGCGCCGCCCTTGCCGAGCCCCGGGATGTACGTGATCTGGAGGCAGCCCACGACGACCTCCCCGTCGAGGAGGACGAGCATCTCGTTGCGCGGATCGGCCCCGATGTCCGCGAAGGCCCGCTCGTACGCCTCCGTGACGGTGACCGAGGCGGGGTCCACGACGGTCCGCTCGTCCGCCAGGAGGGCGAGGACGGACGGCAGTTCGGCACGGGTGGCGGGGCGGAGGATCATGCCGCGCAGTCTGCCACGGGGCCGGTACTTGACCTCAAGCATGGTTGAGGAAGGACGGTGGGGGCATCCGAACAAAAGGCAGGAGATCCGCCCATGAACGCCGTCGCGCGCCCCGACGCCCGTCCCGACTTCCACCGCCCCGGAGTCGGTGCCGTCCTCGCCAGCACCTGGCGGGTCGGCACCCCCGAGCGCCAGCGGGCCGCCGTCGAGGCCATCCGCAAGGCCTGGGAGAGCAGGGAATGGCCCGACCTCGGGCTGCTCTCGTACACCGTGTACGCCGGGACCGACGGGGACACGCTGCTGCACTACTCGCAGTGGACCGCCGAGCAGGCCTACGAGGACTTCGTCCGGACCTACCGCGACGACCGGAACGCCGAGATCGACGCGGCCGTGCCCGGCATCGAACGGGTCGTGCTCCACCGCTACGCGCCCCCGTACCGCTCCGCCGTCCTCGACGGGCCGAGCGCCGGGGCGCTGCCCGGGGTCCTCGCGGTCGTCGAGGTCGACTTCGACGGGCCGGACGCGGAGCGGCAGCGGGTCTGGGTGGACGCCGTGTTCACCGCCCTGGACGACGACGCGGGGAAGCGGCCCGCGCACGGCGGGATCGGCGCGCACTTCCATCTGTCCACCGACGGCACCCGCGTCCTGAACGTGGCCGAGTGGGAGAGCGAGCGGGCCCACGCGGAGTGGCTGGCCGAGGACGCGCCGACCGGCGAGTCCTGGGCGCGCGTGCGGCGGTACCCGGGACTCGTCGGCAGCCGGGTGCGGCGGTACACGCCCGCGCTCAGCCTGAGCGCGGGCGTCTGACCGGCCGGCCGGTCCTACGGGCGGAAGCGCAGCACCTGCGGGTCGTGGTCGCTGTCCTGGTCGGCGAACTCCGCGTTGATGTGCACGCTGT
>NZ_JBHXRW010000050.1:0-49982 GCF_042716635.1 Streptomyces sp. NPDC058664
GCGATGGCCGGGTCGGACATGGGTGGGTGCTCCTTGGCTTGCGGGTCGGATGCCGTGCGGGTGGGGCGCCGTGCGGTGCGGGTCAGAGGCTGCGGATCTGGCGGGGTGTCGGGAGGCCGCGCGGCTCAGAGGCTGCGGGCCGCGATGTCGCCGTACTCCGTGGTGGCGTGGATGTTCAGCTCGGCGGCGGCGCCCTCCGTGTTCCGGAGGGAGTTGTGCACCCGGCCGTAGGAGGTGCCGGCGTTCAGGGAGGCGGAGACCCCGCGGGCGGCGCCGACCTGGATCCCGCCGGACTGGGTGCGGAGCACGACCGTGCCGCGCACGGCCTCGGCGATCCGGATGTCGCCCCTCGCGGTGCTGATCTCCGCGCCGCCGCCCAGCCGGCCGACCTCGATATCGCCGTCGATCGCGGTGAGGCGGATGCTCTCGGCCTCGTCGATCTTGATCTCGCGGTACGCGCCCTCGAAGGCGATGTCGCCGAGGCGCCCGACGCTCCGGAGTTCGGCGCTGGCCGTCTTCGCCTCGACGCGGGAGCCGGCGGGCAGCTGGACGGTGACCTCGACGGACCCGGAGTTGCCGAGGATCCGGTTCTTCGCCTCCGCCGCCGCGATCCGCAGGACACCGTCGGCGTACTCGACCGTGACCCGCTCGGCCGCCTTCACGTCGCGGCTCTTCGAGGCGTCCGCGAGGAGGACCTCGACGGTGGTGTCGGTGCGGTCGGCGGCGATGAACCGGATGTGTCCGGCGGGGACGTCGAGGACGGCGGCGATGGCGGCGGGGGTGTCGAACTTCTGCATGGTGCTCTCCTTCTTCGTCAGCGTGTGCCCTGTTGGCTCGCTGTTTCCGATGAGTGAAAAGCTACGTTGCGTTCGCGAGGTTGGCAATGAGCTTGTTGCGTTGAGTTGGAATAATTGCAGGTCAAACTAGGAAAGTTGTTGCAACGGCTCTGAAGGTAATGCAACGTCAGCTGGCGAGTTCGTTGCAATAAGGTGCAAGTGAACGCTATGCTGGGGGCGTCAGGGTGCACCGAGGAACATGAAGGAGACCGCGATGCCGGGAGGCAGGCTCACCCAGCAGGAACGCCAGCAGATCGCGCTGGGACTGGCCGACGGCCTCGCCTACGCGGAGATCGCCAGGCGCCTCGACCGTCCGACCTCGACGGTCACCCGCGAGGTGATGCGCAACGGCGGCCCCGCCACCTACCGGGCCGACCTGGCCCACCGCGCCACCGAACGCCGTACGCAACGGCGCAGGCAGGCCGCGCCCCGGACGGCGGAGGCGACTCCGCAGGCCCACGGGCGGGACGCCGAGGCGGTGCGCGAGTACGAGGAGGTGTTCACCACCGTCCTCCTGGCCTCGGGGATGCCCCCGATGATGTCCCGGGTGATGGCCTGCCTCACCCTCACCGACACCGGCAGCCTCACGGCGGCCGAACTCGTCCGGCACCTCCAGGTGAGCCCGGCCTCCATCTCCAAGGCGATCACGTTCCTCGAGGGTCAGGGCTTCGTCCGCCGGGAGCGTGACGAGCGCCGCCGCGAGCGCTACATCGTCGACGACGACATCTGGTACCAGTCGATGATCTCCAGCGCGCGGGCCATCGCCCAGATCGTCGAGACGGCGCGGCAGGGCGTCGGCGTCCTCGGTGCGGACACCCCGGCCGGCCACCGCCTGGAGAACGTCGCCCGCTTCCTCGACTTCGTCGCCGAGAGCAGCATCCGTGCCGCGGAGCAGGCTCGGGAGGTCCTGCACACGAAGGGCCGGGCGCCCTCCGGCGAGCCTGCCGGGCCGGTGGAGTCCTGATCCCGCCCCAAGTGCAACCGTTCGGTTGCACTGTCTGTGATGAAGTGCAACTCTGGAGTTGCACTCACTTTCACGTGGTGCTTCCTACGCGAAGAAGGAGTCCCCCATGAGCGAGGACCGGATCGAACGCGACACCCTGATCGAAGCGCCCCTCGAGCGCGTCTGGACCCTCGTCGCCCAGCCCGGGTTCTGGGTGGCGGACGAGGCGAGCGTGGCCGGGACCGTGGCCCGGGAGGGCGAGTCGATGCTCGCCAGGAACTCGGCCCACGGCGACTTCCCCGTACGCGTCGAGAAGGTCGAGCCGCCGACCTACGTCGCGTACCGCTGGGCGAGCGCCTTCCCCGGGGAGGAGCTGCGCGACGACAACAGCACCCTCGTGGAGTTCACCCTGACGGAGGAGGACGGCGGGACCCGGCTCCGCGTCGTCGAGAGCGGCTTCGCGGCGCTGCCCGGGTCGGAGGAACTGCGCGCCCAGGCGGTACGGGACAACACGGGCGGCTGGCCGCAGGTCATCGACGCGTTCAGGAAGCGCGCCGAGCAGGCGCCGTCCTCGTGACGTCGAAGGAGCCGGCAGGGGCGGGCGGCGGCCCGGCGAAGTCCGGGGGCGAGGGATCCGGGTCCGCCGACGGTGTGCTCGGGGCCCTCGCCGACCCCACCCGGCGGCGGCTGCTCGACCTGTTGGCCGAGCACGGCGAGGCCACCGCGACGGCGCTCGCCGCCGGCCTCCCCGTCTCGCGCCAGGCCGTCGTCAAACACCTGGCCGTCCTCGACACCGCCGGGCTCGTCTCGGCCACCCGCGTCGGCCGGGAGGTCCGTTACGCGGTCCGCCCGGCCGCGCTCGACGCGACCGCCCGCTGGATGTCGGCCCTCGCCGCCGACTGGGACCGGCGTCTCGCCGACGTCAAGCGGACCGCCGAGGAGGGGGGAGAGGTGTGAGGGCGGGGGCCCAGAGAGCCCAGGGGGCACCTGGGTTGAGCCCCCTCGACGCCCGCTCTAGCCCGCGCAGGCCGGGAGGAACTCCAGCCCCTCCGGGGTTCCGAAGCGCACCACCGCGAGGTACGCCTCCGGGTAGTCGCAACCCAGGTCGATCCACTGGAGAGCGAGGGCTGTCCAGACGACGAAGACGGCAAGGAAGAACCAGCGCCAGCCCTTTGACATGTACGCCAGGTACCCGTCGGTCCTGCGGAGGAACCGCTTCCTTGAAGGCTTGTGCCGAGGCGGAGGGCGCTGCGATTCTTTCCGGGCCGTGGACATGATCGGCATCGGCATCGGCATCGGAGTCGGTACGGGGGAGGGCTCATGCGATACCGGTTGCGGGTCGCCGTCGCCATGACGGCGGCTGCGATGACGGCGGTTGTCCTGGCAGGCTGCTCGGGCGGTGACGGCGACGGTGGCAGTGGCGGTGGCAAGGCTTCCGCCGTACCGCCGTCCTCCTCCGCGTCACCGTCGTCTTCGGTGCCGCAGCGGCCCACCCGGGCGGAGGTCGTCGACCGGACGCGTGCGGCCGTCGTCAAGTCGACGGCGTTCCGGCCCGACGCGCCCGGTCCGGCCGGACCGATGCTGATCGAGGCGTGGACGAACGGCACCGCGGCCTGGGCCTGGGAGACCGGCGACCACCGGTTCTGTCACGCCTCGGTGGACGGCGACATGGTCTTCCAACAGGTCTGCGCGACGCACCCGGACGATCCGCCCGTACCGAAGGGCCGGCAGGTCAGCGACCTCGACACCTTGTTCGTGCACGGCTGGGGCCGTATCTTCGCCGCCGACCACCAGGAGGTCACGGCCGCGTCCTGCGGAGGCAGGCCCGTGGAGGTCCTGCGGATCGGCACCGTGGCGAAGGGCGTGCGCACGCTGTACGCCGTGTTCTTCCCGGACTACACGAGGGGCGAGGTGCTGTTGACCCTGCGGCACGGCACCACGACCTCCCGTGTGCCGTTCCCTCTCGGTGACGCCGGTGATCTCTCGTGTACGGCGACGTCCAGCGCCAGGGCCTGATCCCTGACGCGGACCCCTGACGCGGACCCCTGACGCGGACCCCTGACGCGGACCCCTGACGCGGACCCCTGACGGCGGACCCCTGACGGCGGACCCCTGACACGGACCCCTGGTCCGGCTTGTCCCGCCCGACTCACTGGTCGAGCCGGGCCATCCGCTGCCTGTTGCCCTCGTCCGTGGACTGCTGGCTCGCCGACACGAGGACGACCGCGTCGGGGAGGGCGCCGCTCAGGTGGCCGGCGACGGCGGCCGTTGCGGCGGCGAGCCGGTCCAGGATCAGGTCGAGGTCCGGGGCGACGGCCTGGGCGAAGGACCCGCTCGCCTTGACGGTCGCGTGCCGGCCGGTGGCGGCGGTCAGCTCGGCGGTGGTCCTGGCGCGGACGTCGGCGGCGACCTCCCCGAGCTTGCGGGCCGCGAGCCGGTGCTCCTCGTGGTCCACGCGCAGTACGCTGCCGATGCCCCGGCCGGCATCCCCCGCGCCCCCCGCGCCCGCCCCGACTGCCCCTGCTGCCGCGCCCGCCACGCCGGCCGCGGCCCCGCCGGTCGCTCCGGCGCCGACCCCGCCGCCCAGCCCGCCCGAGAGGTCGCCCGGGACCTTCTCCAGGGCGGCCACGTCCGGGTCCGCGAGGAGGGACCTGAGGCTTTGCTGGACGGCCTTCGCGGTGTTCTGGACGCGCTGTGCGGCCCGGGCGGCCGTCCGCTGGGCGTCCGCGGTGACGGTGGCGGCCGCGGTGGCCGCCATCCCCGGTGCGAAGGTCAGCGTGCCGGCTGCGAGGGTGAGGGCGTTGCGGGCGGCGAGCGCGGCCGCCTCGCCCGCGATGGCGAGCCTGAGGGTGTTGATCGTGCCGGGGATCTCGCTCACCGCGAGAGCCAGGGCGTGGGCCGACTTGGCGATGGGCGCCATGTCCTGCTCCATGACCCGGGTCCAGTGCTCGGCCAGCGCGTCCATCGCCTCGCCCTGGCCGGTGGAGAGCAGGCGCTGCATGTGCCGGTTCGCGGCCCAGCCGTCGTCCAGGGTGAACCGGGCGTAGGTGTTCAGGGCGGTCGCCACCGGTGCGTAGCCGGCCTCGTCGACCTCCGGCCATGGGAGGCCGTAGTGCGCGATCACTGCCGCTTCAAGTTCCGAGACGTGTGCCGTCATGCCCTGAACTCCCCGTTGTCACGCGCGTGTTGGTGGCACGCGCCCCCACGTGTGGCGGTCACGGTCTCATGGGCTCCCTGCCGCCACAAGGCGGCCGACGCCTTCGCCGCGGTCCCGTCCGAGGCCCTGCCGCCCCGCCCGACACCTCGCCCGAGGACCTGCGCCCCCGCCCGATATCCCGCCCGGCGGTCAGTCGATGTGCACGATCTGGAAGGCCTCCGCCATCCGGCCCGGGGGCAGCCCGCCGGCCGTCGCGTGTTCGCCGAGCCAGGTGCGCAGCAGGCCGGCGAGGTCGTCGAAGTGGGCCGTCTGCGAGGTGTGGATGCGCAGGGCCTCGACCTTGCGGTCGAAGACGGAGGTGACGTCCACGTACTGGTTCGGGGTGGGGCCGGTCATCAGCCACAGTTCGTGGACGGTCCAGGGCTCCAGGCCCTCGTCCTTGAGCAGTCCGGCGTGGGCGAAGGGGTTGCGGGCCTCGGGGTAGACCGCGCGCAGGCAGGCGTCGCCGACCGCGCGGTGGTCGGGGTGGAGGTCGGCGACCCGGGCCCAGTTGATCTCGGGGGAGGGGATGATGGCGCGCTGCGGCCGTACTTCCCGGATGACCCGGCACAGGTCGCGGCGGAGTTCCACGGAGGCTTCCACGAAGCTGTCGGGGTAGCCGAGGAAGCGGACGTCGGCGACGCCGCTGAGTTGGGCGGAGTGGACCTGTTCGGCGCGGCGCAGGTCCGCCATGGCCTGGCGGGGGAGCCGTTCGTCGTAACCGCCCGCGCCGCCGTCCGTGACGATGCAGTACGTGACGCGGGTGCCGCGCTCGATCCACTGCATGACGGTGCCGCTGACGCAGAACTCGATGTCGTCGGGGTGTGCGGCCACGACGAGCAGCGACTCCGGCGCGCCGCGGTCCGGTGCCGAGTCGGTCTTCGGGTCGGTCGCGGGGTCGGTCGTCGCGTGGTCCTCCATGTCCCTCATGGGGCCAGCCTGTTGGGGGCGAAGGGGCGTCGCAAGACCGAGCCGTGGCGTGAACTGGACATGGCACTTACGCGCCACTCAAAAAATTGGTAGATTCAAATCATTGGGTGTGACGTGTAATGAATGACGATGTGCTTGGAGGGTGACCGGCATGTGCAGGATTCTCGGCTCCTTCGCCGCCGGGGCGGACCGCCCCGAGCCGGCCCAGCTCTCGGCGGTGTCCGCCCGACAGCGCCACGGCGGTCCCGACGAGCACCAGGTGCTCAGCGGGCCCGGCTGGTCCCTCGGCTGCGACCGGCTCGCCGTGACCGACCCCTGCGGCGGACAGCAGCCCTACCGGCTGCCCCACCTCCCCGGCGTCCTCGCCGTCCTCAACGGCGAGATCTACAACCACGCCGAACTGCGCCGCGGCCTCGCCGCCCGTGGTCACCGGTTCCCCGACCACTGCGACGGCACCCTGCTCCCCGCGCTCTACGCCGAACACGGCCCCGCCTTCGCCGAGCACCTCGACGGCATGTTCGCCGTCGCCGTCCTCGACCTGCGCCCCGGCAGCAGTCAACTCGTCCTCGCCGTGGACGACATGGGCATGAAGCCGATCCATCTGCACCACGACCCGTACGACGGCTCCACCCGCTTCGCCTCCGAGATCCCCGCCCTCCTCGCCTTCGAGGGCGTACGGATCTCCCCGCGCGAGGACGCCCTCGACACCGTCCTCGCCGCCCGCACCTCCTTCTCCACGCACACCGCGCTCGACGGCGTCAGCGTCCTGCCGCCCGGCGCCACCGCCCTCGTACGGCCCGGTGCGACGCCCCTCGTACGCCGACGCGGGCCGCACCGCGCCACCCCCGTCGGCGACACCCAGGACGTACTGCGCCACGAAGTGCGCCGGCTCGCGCAGGCCGACGCGCCCGTCTGCGCCATCACCAGCGGCGGCCTCGACTCCGGGCTCGTCACCGCGCTCGCCGCCGAACACGCCCGGGAGACCGACGCGCCGCCGCTGCACACCTTCCACCTCACCTACCGCGGCCGGTGGCCCGCGTCCGAAGCGGCGTACGCCCGTTCCGTCGCCCGCCGCACCCGGACCGTCCACCACGAGGTCGCCGTCGACCCCGACGAACTGAGCTCCCTCCTCACCCGGACCGTCCGCCACCTCGGCCAGCCCAACGCCGACCCCATCACCCTCTCCACGTACGCGCTCTTCCGCGCCGTCCGCGAGAACGGCTTCACCGTCGCCCTCACCGGCGACGGCGCCGACGAACTCTTCGGCGGGTACGACCGCATGCGCGCGGCCCTCGCCGCGCCCGCCGGAGCCGACTGGGCCGGCGCCTACGCCGACGCGCTCTCGGCGGCCCCGCGGCTCCTCCGCGAACACCTCTACACCGCCGACTACCGTGCCTACATCGCCGATCAGGGGTCCGCCGCCGACCGCATCGAGCAGGAGCTGGGCTCGGCCGAGGCCGTCGGCGCGGACCGGCTCACCGCGATGACCGCCTTCGAGACGCGCTGGCGGCTTCCCGCGTACCACCTGCGGCGCGTCGACCACCTGTCCATGGCCTGGGCCGTCGAGGCGCGGATGCCGTTCTGCCAGCCGTCCGTCGTGACGCACGCCCGCGCGCTGCCGACGGCGGCGCGCACCGGGAAGCGCGCGCTGTACGAGGCCGGGGCGGAGCTGCTGCCCCCGGCGGTCCTGCGGCGGCCGAAGCAGCCGTTCACACTGCCCGTCTCGGCGATGCTCGCGCCCGGCAGCCCGCTCCTGGAGACCGTCCGGGAACTGCTCTCCCCCGCGCGGCTCGTCCTCGGCGGAAAGGTCCGCGCGGACCGGGTCCGGAAACTCCTCGCTCGCCACGCCGAACGCCCCACGCAGCAGGACGCCCTGACGCTGTGGGCCCTCGCCGTCCACGAACTGTGGACGGAGGTCGTGCAGGGCATGCGGATCCCGGTCGGCTGTGCGGCCTGAAACCCCGGGACCTCCACGTCCCGGACCCGGCCGGCCCGGAGGCCCGGGTGCGCCCGGCGCCCCTGCGGACCCGGCCGCCCGTGGCCTCACACGCCCGGAGCTGCCCGGCGGCCGTGCGGGCCTTGCGACGCCCGGTGCGGACCTTCGCCCCACCCGTGTGGGCCTTGCGACGCCCGGTGCGGGCAGCTTCGCCCCGCCCGGTGCGGACCTTCGCCCCACCTGTGTGGGCAGTCGCTCCGCCGGGGTGATGGGGGTACCCCCTGCTCGAGCGGAGTCGAGAGCTTGGGGGAGGGTGGGCACACGGGACGGCGCCCTGGGTGGCGCGGGCGCTCGGGGTGGGGCACAGGGGGCGGAGGCGCCCGCAAGGGCGCCGTCCGTTGTGCCCACCCGTCCCGCCCCAGCGGGACGAATGCCCACGACGGCGGGACGGGCCTCCGTCACCGTCGTGCGGGCTCTCGATGCGCCTGGGCCCACCCTCGTCGTGCGGAGTGACCGGCTGCCGCCCGGCGCCCTCGGTCTCGGGGGTGAGCTGGCGCGCTTGCGCCAAGCCCTCGCCCGTACCCCCTACGCCCGCCTGGGCAAGATCGCCCTGTACCGCCCGGGGCCCACGCTCGACTACCGCTTCGTCCAGGCCCTCCCGGGCGGCGGGTTCGACTTCCGGGCCGGGTGCGGGCACTCGCTGCTCGCCTGTGTCGTCGCCGAGGGGCGCCCCGGGCCCGTCGTCGTCCGGGCCGTGACCACCGGCGACACCGTCCTCTGCGAACCGCAGCCGTACGAAGACGCCTACACGCTCAGCTTCCTCAAGGCCCCCACCGCCCCCGGTGTCCTCCCCACCGGCCGGCCCGTCGACGTCCTCGACGACGTCCCCGTCTCCCTCGTGCGCTACGGCAACCCGTACGTCTTCGTCGACGCCCGGCACCTGCCCGGGCCCGATCCCGCCCTCCACGACCGGCTCCTCGCCCTCCGCGCCGACGCCGCCCGCCTCCTCGGGCACCCGCCCCACTCCGCCCTCCCCAAGATCGCCGTCTTCACCGCCGGGTCCGGCGGGCTCTCCGTCCGGGCCCTCACCGTCGGCGGCTGGCACCCCCGGCTCGCGCTCACCGGGGCCGCCGCCCTCGCCGCCGCCGGGGCGCTCGACGGGACCGTCGTCCCGCCCGTGGACGGCGAGGTCCGCACCCCCGGCGGCACCGTCACCGTCTCCACCGCACCCGACCGCGTCCGCGTCCACCACAAGCGCGCCGAGGTGCTCGAAGAGCTCGAACTCCCCTGGCGTATCCACGCAACGGCGTGAACGCGCACCCCGCTCACCAGGCCCCGGGTCCCTTTCCTCTGCCACGCTGAAACGGACCGGCCATCGGTATCCGTGGGGAGAGCAGACACACATGAAATTCGAGAATCTGCGTGTCGTCGTGACCGGCGCGTCCCGCTATTTCGGTCGCGCGCTCGCCGTCGGTTTCGCCCATCTCGGCGCCGAGGTCTACGTGTCGGCGCGGACCGTGGAGGCGGCCGAACGCACCCGTACCGAAGTCATGGGTTCGGCCCGTGACCGTATCCACGCCTTCGGCTGCGACCTCAGCAAGCCCGCCGAGATCCGCGAGTTCGCGGCTCGCGTGGGCGAACACACCGACCGTGTCGACCTGCTCGTCAACAACGGCGCCCGCTGGCTCGACGGCATGGACCTGGAGGCGGCGAGCGACGCCGAGATCGTGGAGACGATCGAGTCGACGGCCGGCGGCACGGTCCTCATGGTGAAGCACTTCCTGCCGCTGCTCCGTGGTTCGCTGCGCCCCGACATCGTCAACATGGTCGCCGTCCGCGACGCCGAGGGCGCCTCCGCCGCGACCGCCGGCGCCGCCCACGAGGCCTTCTGGGCGGCGAAGAGCGCGCAGGCCGGATTCGCCGACATCCTCTCGCGCCGGCTGCGGCCTTCCGGAGTCCGCGTCTTCTCCCTCTTCCCGCCGGACTTCTCGACCTCCGACCCGCGCTTCGCGGAATGGGACGGATCGAATCCGGACGGAATGGCGCCGGACGAGAAGCTGACCACCCAGGCCCTTTTCGAATGCATCGTGTACGCCGTCGAACAGCCCCGCGACTGCTTCATCCGCTCGTTCCACTTCGAGCCCCGCTGACGCCATTCGTCAAGCCGCCCGTGAAGACGCCCGCAAAGCCACCCGCAAAGAAACCGTGACCCGCTGACCGCCCTGCGCCGACAGCGCGCCCGCCCGAACGCGACCCGCTGAAGCCCACCGCACCACAGCGTCAAGGAGGTCCCATGAGCACCCCTGTCTGGATCACCGCGACCCCTCCCGCCACCCACGGCGAACTCCACATCGGCCACCTCGCCGGGCCGTACGTCGCCGCCGACGTCCTCACCCGCTACCTGCGCGCGGAGGGCGAGGAGGTCCGGTTCACCACCGGCACCGCCGACCACGCCAGCTCCGTCGAGGTCCGGGCGCTGCGCCACCACCGCAAGCCCGAGGAGGTCGCGGAGGGCTACCGCGCCGCGATCACCGCCGACTGGCTGCGCTCGGGCGTGGAGTTCGACCACATCGTGCGTCCGCGCCGCGACAAGGGATACGGGCGCTGGGTGCAGGACCTCTTCGGCCGTCTCTTCGCGCAGGGCGTGATCGCCCCGCGCACCCGGCTGCTCCCGTACTGCGAGCCCTGCGACCGCTGGTTGTACGGGGCGCACGCGACCGGCACCTGCCCGCACTGCGGCGCGGTCAGCGAGGGCGGCATGTGCCACGAGTGCGCCCGCCCCAACGACGGCGGCGACCTCATCGCCGCCCGCTGCGCCCTCTGCGACACCCCGGCGGTCGCCCGTCGCTGCCGCCGGCTCTACGTGCCCCTGGAGCCGTTCCGGGAGACGCTCGCCGACTACTGGGCGACGGCGGGCCTGCCGCCGCGTCTCGCGGCGCTGTGCGAGTCGCTCGTCGAGGACGGCCTGCCGGACATCGCGGTCGGGCACCCCGCCGAGTGGGGTCTGCCGGTGCCGGTCGAGGGCTTCCCCGAGCACCGGATCGACGGCTGCTTCGAGGCCGCCGCGATGCACCTCTTCGGCTACGACACGAAGGGCCCGCTGCCCCGCCGCGCCATCCACTTCTGCGGCTTCGGGCACGCCTTCCGCCACGCGGTGCTGCTGCCGGTGCTGCTCCTCGCGCAGGACGTCAAGCTGCCGCAGGACTTCAACGTCAACGAGTCGTACGTCATCGAGGAAGGCGTCCAGGAGGGCAACGTCTGGGCGCTCGACCTGCTCACCGAGTACGGCTCCGACACCCTGCGCCGCCACGTCCTCCAGGCCCGTCCGCTCGGCCGCCGCACGGTCTTCCGGCGGGAGCGGCTCGCCGCCGCCCGCCGGGAGCTGGACGAGAACTGGAACAGCTGGCTGTCCCGGCTCTTCGCGGCCGTACGGGAGGAGTGCGGCGGTCTCGCGCCGCAGGCGCTGCCCGGCGGCACCGGCTGGGAGATCCTGGAGCGGCGGCTGCACCGGGGCGTGGACGACCTGCGCGAGGCGTACGGCCCCGACGCGTTCGATCCGCGCCGGGCGGTGGCCGTCCTCGACGAGATGGTCCGTTCGACGGCCGACTTCGGTCATGTCAACGCCCATGAGCGGTGCCGGCCCAGCATCTCCTGCCGGCATCTTCCGGCGCTTGCCGCGCAGTTGGCGGTGGCCTCCGCCCTGTCGGCGTGGTCGCGGCCTGTGATGCCGGAGGGCGCCGACCGGCTGGCGTCGGCGCTCCAGACGGTGCCGGGGCGCCCGGTCGACCGGCACGCCCTGACGCCTCCCCTCCCGGGGACACGCCTGGCACCTCCGTCGGGCCCGGTCTTCGGGTTCTGATCCCCTCCTCCCACTCGCTACTACTAAGCAACTAAGTAGACAAGTAACTGCGTACTTCACGATCTCCGCCACCCTGCCGCGTGACCGTGCGCGCGAGCGACGCGCGGGGACACGTGGCCCCCACTCCTCAGGAGCCCCACGTGTCCCTGCGCGTCGCCATGCTCAGCGTCCACACCTCCCCGCTCCACCAGCCCGGGACGGGGGACGCCGGCGGGATGAACGTCTACATGGTCGAGCTGTCCCGCGCCCTGGCCGAACAGGGCGCGGAAGTCGACCTGTTCACCCGCTGCCGGGGCGAGGGCGTGCCCCCGCTCGTCGAACTCGCCCCGGGCGTCCGGGTCCGTCATCTGCACGCCGGGCCGCGCGAGGCGCTGCCCAAGGAGGCCATGCCGGATCTCGTGGTGCCGTTCTCGCTCGCCCTGCTCAAGGAGGAGCGGCGGTACGACCTGGTCCACTCGCACTACTGGCTCTCCGGGCAGGCGGGCCGGATCGTCTCGGTGGGCTGGCGGATCCCGCTGGTGCACACCGCCCACACCCTGGCCCGGGTGAAGAACGCCTCGCTCGCCGCCGGTGACACCCCCGAGCCGGAGCTCAGGATCCGGGGCGAGCGCCAGGTGGTGGGCGCCGCCGACCGGCTGATCGCCAACACGGCCGACGAGGCGGAGGCGCTGCGTTCGCTGTACGGGGCGGAGGGGCCGCGCACCGAGGTCGTACGCCCCGGGGTCGACCTGCGGACCTTCCACCCGGGGGACGGCCGGGCGGCCGCGCGGGCCCGGCTCGGGCTTCCCCTGGACGCGTTCGTGCCGCTCTACGCGGGCCGGATACAGCCGCTGAAGGGCCCGGACGTGCTCGTACGGGCGGTCGCCGAGCTGCTGCGGGAGTCACCGGACCTGCGCCGCCGGCTGCTCGTGCCGGTGGTCGGCGGGCATTCGGGCGCGAGCCGTGAGGGGTCGGTCCGGCAGCTCGCCGGGGAGCTGGGGGTGACCGATGTGCTGCGGCCCTGCCCGCCCGTACCGCAGGAGCGGCTCGTGGACTGGTACCGGGCGGCGGACGTCCTCGTGGTGCCCTCGCGCAGCGAGTCCTTCGGTCTGGTGGCCCTGGAGGCGCAGGCCTGTGGGACGCCGGTGCTCGCGGCGGCGGTGGGCGGGCTCCCGACGGCGGTGTGGGACGGGGTGACGGGGCTGCTCGTGCGCGGTCACGATCCACTGGAGTACGCGCGCCGGCTGCGCTGGCTCGCGGCGCGCCCGGAGGTGGCGGAGACGATGGGGGAGGCGGCGGTGGCCCATGCGCGGGGGATGAGCTGGCGTGCGTCGGCCGTCCGGACGGTGGAGGTGTACCGGGGGGCGCTGGGGCCAGGAGTGGGGCAGGGGCGGCGGCACGCCCCTGCCCCGGCGGCCCCTCTCTCCTGGAGGAACGAGAAGGCCGTGGCGGAAGTCTAGCATCTCTTTTGGTTCGACCAAAGATATGCAGGACTCCGGATCGCTCAATTCCGTTGCCGGGAAGGCGTATTGACGCATCCACGCCATGGCGGGTCCACGCAGAGACAAACTCTGGATCGGGTTCCGGGGCAGGGACAGAATGGAGATGTCTTCAGGGGAACACCCGGCGGCACGGGAGCCCCGAAGACGGAATTCACATTCCAACTCCTGGAGGAATCATGTCTGCTGAGCACGCCACGGGGATGCGCAAGATCGTCCGTCAGTTCGCCCTCGCCGCGGCCGGCTGTCTCGCCGTCGCCGGCGGTGCGGCACTGGCGACGGCCCCCGGCGCGGTCTCGGCCCCCCAGTACGTGGTGGCCGACGGAGCGTCCGACGGGACGACCGCCGAGCCCACCCCGACCCCCACGCCGTCCCCGTCCAACGGAAACGAGTGGAACAAGGTCAGCCCGGCGCCGACAGCTGCCAATTGAGTCGCCGGGTATAGCGGGTACAGGGAAAAGGCTCCGCGGTCACCCTTCACGGGTGACCGCGGAGCCTTTTCCCGTCGGCCGAAGCCGGCCGGAACGGAATTCGCCGAGCGGTCCCGGCCGAACGGTCTCAACCCGGCCGTCCCGGCCGAACGGTCTCAGTCGACCCAGCCGAGCCGATGGGCCCGCACACCGGCCTCGAACCGGCTCGTCGCGCCCAGCTCCTGCATCAGCTCCGACAGCATGCGGCTCACCGTCCGCAGCGACACCCCGAGCCCCCGCGCGATCTTCTCGTCCTTCATCCCCGAGGCGAGCATCGTCAGCGCCGCCCGCTGCTGCTCCGAGAGCCCGTCACCGCCCTGCTCCGGCGTCGTGCCGTCCCCGTACGGCGACGCGGTGTGCCAGCAGTGCTCGTACAGCGCGAGGTACGAGCGGACCAGGGCCGGACCGCGGGCCAGCACCGCACCCGCCACCGGCTCCGCCGGATCGACCGGCACCATCGCGAACTGCTCGTCGGCGATGATCATCGTCATGGGGACGGCGGGGGCGATCCGCACCTCCACACCCGTCTCGACCCGGCGCCGCAGCAGCTCCGCCACCTCGGGCGTGGAGACGACCCGCTCGCTGTACATGGCGCGGACCCGCACCCCGTTCTCGATCTGCCGCCGGTCCCGGCTCAGTACGCGCTCCGCCACCTCGCGGACCAGCGACGTCGGGTGCATCGACACCAGGCTGTGCTGGATGACGTCCGTGATGTCCTCCAGGACCTGCTGGATCCTGCGGTAGTCGCCGAGGAGCTCCACGTCGGCGTCCGACCGCGTGAGGGAACCGGTCCGCAGGAACGCCCCCGCCAGGGTCTCCAGAGTGCCGTACGCGCGGTCCGCCTCGTCGAGGTGCTCGCGCAGCTGCTCGCGCTCCCGGTGCAGCACCCGCAGCAGCGCTATCTCCGGGTCGATCACCGCGACCGTGTCGTCGTCCTGCCACGCGCCGCCCCCGCCCTCCCGGAGCTCCGCGCGGGCGCCGTGCTGCGCGGGATTGGTCGACACGATGAGCCCGAGGTCCGCCAGCTCGTTCCTACATCGCTCGTGCTCCTCGGGCGAGAGACGGAGATGGGCGCCGACCTCGCCGAGGCTCGACACCCCGCGCCTGCGCAGCTCCTGATAGAGCTTCACCACGGCATCGGATGCCTCCGAGCACGCGGATCCGTTCTCCGTACCCCTGCCGCCGCCGGTGGTGACCAAGGCGAAGTGACCCCCTGTTCCCTCGAGTCGCGCCGCCGTCACCCTGTCACACGGCTGGGCGGCCGTCCGTCGTGCCGGTCCGACCGATCCGGCATCCATCCTGCGTCATCCGAACTCCCCGCCACTTCCCGCAGGTTCCCGCCGGTCCCGCCCTCACGCCCCCCGCTCGGCCGCCTCGCCGTCCAGCAGGCCGAGCCGGGACGCCTTCACCCCCGCCTCGAAGCGACTCGCCGCCCCCAGCTCCTGCATCACCTCGGAGAGCAGCCGGCTCACGGTCCGCAGGGAGACCCCCAGACTGCGGGCGATCTGTTCGTCCTTGATGCCGGAGGCGAGCATGAGCAGCGCCGCCCGCTGCTGCTCGGAGAGGCCGTCGCCGCCCTTCTCCGCGGCCTCCTCCTCGCCGTACGGGGCGGCGGCGGACCAGCAGTACTCGTACAGGGCGAGGTAGGAGCGGACGAGGCCGGGGCCGCGCGCGAGGATCGCGGGGGAGGACGGGTCGTGCGGATCGGTCGGCAGGAGGGCGAAGTTCTCGTCGGCGAGGACCATGCTCATCGGTACGACGGAGGCGAACCGGATCTCCACGCCCAGCGCGGCCCGCTCCTCCAGGTGTTGTGCCGTCTCCGGCACCGAGGCGGCCCGCCGGCTGTACATCGCCCGGACCCGGACCCCGCGGTCGGCCCAACGGCGGTCCAGGGCCAGTTCGTCCGGCAGCTCCTCGCGGCGGACGGAACCGGTGTGCATGAAGTGCACGGCCGTCCGGACCGAGTCCGTCAGGTCCGTGAGGCTGCGCCGTATCCGCCCGCGGTCGTCGACGATCTCGACCTCGATCTCCCCGCGCGGCGTGGCTCCGGCCCGCAGGAACGGTCCGGCGAGGGCCTCCAGGGCGGTGTGCGCGCGGCTGGTGGCGGCGAGGCGCTCCTGGAGCCGGTCGCGTTCCTGGCGCAGGAGCCGCAGCAGGGCGACATCGGGCTCGACGACGGCGATGCCGGGGGCGTCGGGGCCGGCGTCCGGGCCCATGTCCGTGGTGGGGACGGTCAGTCCTAAGGAGGCGAGTTCGTCACGACAGCGCTCCCGCTCGTCGGCGGAGAGCTCCAGGCGGTCCGCGACCCGGTCGAAGTCCGCCCCGGGACGGGAGCGGAGCTCCTGGTACACGGCGAGAGCCTGTTGGCTGCCCGTACGGGCCACGGCGGCGTTCCTGGACACGGCGCAGCAGACTCCCCCCGGATCCCACCTGGATCCTGTCGAATCGCCCCGCCAGACCCTGCCACACATTCGAACGGCACGCACGGAGTTGACCACGACTCAAGGACGGCTCACGGGCAGCCGGGGCGGGCCGGACCGCGGGGTCAGACGGCGGTGACCCCGGCCGCGCAGTCGGGGCACAGGCCCTTGAACACGATCTCGGCGTCCTCGACCCGCCACTCCGGCAGCGCGCCCCGGGGCGGCTTCGGCGAGGCCGCGTCGACGTTCTCCACCCGGCCGCAGGCGACGCACAGCGCGTGCTGGTGCGTCGGACCGGAGATCTCGAAGACGGCGGGAAGGCCGGGCCGGTCGAACTTGCTGACCAGGCCGGTCTCCTGGAAGTGCCGCAGCATCTCGTACACGGCCTGGCTGGTCAGCGTGCCGAGCCGCTCGCGGGCGGTCGTGGTGATCGCCTCGACGTCGAGATGGCCGCCGGCGGCGAGCACCGTGAGCACCTCGAGGCGCGGGCCCGTGACCCGCAGCCCGACGTCGCGCAGGCGCTGGATCACCGCCTCGCGGCCCGTCAGCTCTTCCACGACTGCCATCTCTCCGCCCGCCACCTGGTCGGCTCAAACTTTTGTCGGCATCTTACCTCTTGCTCGTCAACCTCGGCAGGCGCTCTTCAGCCGTCCGGAGGCCGGCCGTCCGGAGGTCAACCGGCCGGAGGTCAACCGTCCGCCCCTCGGCCGGTCGGTCGGTCACCCGTCCGCCCGTCAGCCGTCCGTCCTGCACACGAGCAGGACGGACTCGGTGCGCTCGTCGATGCGGTGCCGCCGCCGGCCCTCGATGTGCAGGCCCGCCGCGTGCAGCTCGGCGGCGAGCCGCTCGGGCTCCACGATCCACTTGTCGGTGGTCAGCACGACCCGCTCCGTGGAGAGCTTGCCGGTCCGCGCCGTGTAGTACGTGATCCGCTCGCTCATCGACGGCAGGTCGAAGACCTGCCGGGCCACCACCCACTCGTCGATGCCGTCGAAGCGGGGCACCTGGAAGGCCCAGGTCCGCCGGGGCTCCGCGATCAGCCCGGGCAGCTGGTGCGCGGTGTAGTCGAGGGCGAGCGCCCCGCCCGTCTCCAGGTGGGAGGCGACCTCCCGCAGCAGCTCGGGCCGCCGCGCCGGGGGTACGGCGGTGACCATCGCGCCCGCGAGCAGCGCGAGCCGGTAGCTGCCGTCGAGGCGGAGTTCGGTGAGGTCCGTCCGGTGGGTGACGACGAGCCCGGCCACCTGCGGACCGATCCGGCGGGCCCAGCCGTCGAGGCGCTCGAGGGCCGGGGCGTCCCGGTCCACGGCTTCCACGGCGAAGCCGTGCCGGGCGAACGGGACGGCGAGCCGCCCGGCGCCGGAGCCGAGGTCCAGGACGGGTCCGCCGGTGGAGCGGGCGAGGCTGAGGTACCGGACGATGTCCGCGCTGTGCGGGCCGAGCAGGGCGTCGTGCAGCCAGACGGAGCCCTCGTCGGCGGGGGAGACGGATTCGAGCCCGGGGAGGGTGTCCGAGGTGACCCGGACGCCGGCCCCGGGGGCGGACTCCCGCTCCCGGCCGTACCGGGACGGCAGGACCGGCGCGAGCGCTGCGGGCACGACGGGCAGGGAAGTGCCGCTCGGTGTGTGCATCGCTCCTCCAGGAACTCGCTCGGTCCATGCCGTCCGGACGAGGTACCCGTGCCGCCGGGACCGCGCCGCTGGACCCATCCTGACCTGGTGGGGGAGCCCCGATCCACCGGATCGGGCTGCGTGAACACGCGATGGCGTGGATCTGCCACGGCACCGCGGGCGCCGCTGCGGGAGGCTCCCGGTGCCGCCGCGGGAGGCCGCGGTGTCGCCGCGGGAGGCCCTGGTACCGCTACGGGAGGCTTCTGCTCCACCGCGTGGGGGTCAGGGGGCCGAAGCCCAGGTGGGTGTAGAACGGCTCCGCCGGATCCCGCTCCGCCGGGAGTTCCACGCGCTGGGCCCGGGCGCCGTAGTTCCGCATCCGGTCCGTGGCCGCGGTGAGCAGGGCCGTACCCACGCCCCGGCGGCGGGAGGCGGGCGCGACGGCCAGGGCGTACACCTCGCCCTCGCCCGGGACCGGGACGCCGCCCGCGGCGACGCCGACGACCGTGCCGTCCGCGTCGGTCGCGACGAGCCAGCCGAGCCAGCCGGGGGCTCCTCCCGGAATTTCAATTTCCGCTCGTATGCGGGGGAGCGCGCATTGGGCGGAGATGAGCCGCCGCATCGGGATTTCGTCGAGGATTCCGGCGTAGCTGCTCCGAATGACGTCGGCGAGCAGCCTGGATATCGTCGTCACATCGCCGGCCGCGGCCGTCCGAACGCCAGCCAGCTGCATTGGTTTTGTACCCTTCGACGTGCCGAGCCAGATCCCCCAACATACCCACGATAGCGGTGAATTCAGTTGTCCGTGACCGATGCGAAATCTACGAATTCGCTTAGTAAATAAGGCGGTTCGGCGGGGCGGGCGGCGAGGCGGGTCAATTAACCGGGGAACGAACAGCAGGCGATGATCAGGGGGGTCATCGCGAGCCCCGCCGCCGCGATCGTCAGCAGCCCCCGGAGAGCGGGGTGCCCCGCGCTGTACGGGGTGAGGATGCGCCGCATCCGCAGCGCCGCCGAAGGACCGCCCGCGGCGAACGCGGACCGGGGGGCCCGACCCGACGCCAGCGCGTACAGCGCCGTGGCCAGCGCGTCCCGCGTGCACCGGCGCAACGCCCGGTCGTCCGCGGCCATTTCGAGCAGCAGCGGTACGGCCGCCCCGCCGTGCCGCGCCAGCGGGAGGAACGGGAAGACGGCCGCGAAGGCCTCCGTCGCCGCGACGAGCAGATGGTGCCGCCCCGTGATGTGCGCCCGCTCGTGCGCGAGCGCCGCCGCCAGCTGGGCCGGGGTCAGGGTGTGGACCGCGCCCGAGGAGACGACGACCCGGCGCGAGCGGCCGGGCAGGCAGTACACGGCGGGGCGTTCGTCGTCGAGGACGGTGGCCCGCAGCGCGGGGTCGTACCGCCCCACGAGCCGCAGCACCCCCGCGTGCCGCAGCCGCGCCCGCCGGGCCCCGAACAGCCGGCGGGCGTACGCGGCGGCGGGCACCGAGAGGTAGGCGAGGGAGAGCGACAGGGCGAACCGCTCGCGCCCGTCGAGGGCGAGGAGCTGGGCGGGGGCGGGCGGCCGGAGCGTGAGCATCATGTCCGCGAGACGGTGGCTGCTCTCGCTCGCCAGGACCATCTGCGCGGGCAGCAGGGCGGACGCGACCGCGAAGACGGCGCCGCACGCGGCCCACACGCCGAGCGCGAGCCGGGGCACCTGCTGCGCCCAGCGCGCCCTGGCCACCAGTAACGGCAGGAGGAAACCGGTCAGCGCGACCAGTCCGAGCGGCACGAGGACGTGGTGGTTCACACGCCGCTCCCGCCGGGCCGCGGGTCCTGGTCGCCGCGGGCGGCGCGCAGGGCCGCGTCGAGGGCGTCCACGTCCTCGTCCGAGATGACCTCGACGAACCGCAGCAGGGCGGCGGGGCGGTCCTGGCTGTCGCCGAGGGCGTCCCGCATGAGTCCCGCGGTGTACTCCTCGCGGCTGCGGACGGGTTCGTACAGCCAGGCACGGCCGGCCTTCTCCCGGCGGAGCCAGCCCTTGCGGTGCAGGATGTCCGCCACCGTCATCACGGTCGTGTAGGCGACCCGGCGTCCCCGGTTGATGTCGTCGACGATCTCGCGGACCGTGGCGGGCCGCTGCCAGGCCCACAGCCGGTCCATGATCTCGGCCTCCAGCTCTCCCAGCCTGCGCACGTGCGTCCCCTCCCCCTGTGGGCGGCTCATCGTACGGGCCGGTCACCCTGCCGAAGTATACCCCCCAGGGGTACGCTGGCGGGATGTCGACCCTCATGAAGAACGGCCCCTGCGCGAAGGCCTGCGACTCCGGCCCGGCCGGATCGGTGGAGCTGGTGCTCCTCTGCCGGCTGCTCGGCCTCTGTCTCCGGCTGAGCCTCACCCTGTCCGCCGACTGCCCGTCGCCCAAGGGCGGTTGACACCGCCGAAGGGCCCCTCGCGGGGCCCTTCGGTCCGACTCCGTCACAGGCGCCCTACGTCCGGATGAGCCGGGCGATGGCCTTGGACGCCTCGCCCACCTTCTCCTTCGCCCGGTCCCCGCCCTGGGCGATGGCCTCCGTGACGCAGCAGCTCAGGTGCTCGTCGAGCAGGGCCACCGCGCAGGACTGGAGCGCCGCGTTGATGGCGGAGACCTGGGTGAGGACGTCGATGCAGTAGACGTCCTCGTCGACCATCCGCTGCACCCCCCTGACCTGGCCCTCGATGCGCCGCAGGCGTCTGATGATGTCTTCCTTGTGCGGTCCGTAACCGGCCACGGCGGGCTCCTCGGAGATTGGCGGGGAAGGGCGGGTCGTCGGCGGTCAGCGGTCGGCGGCCTGGAAGCCCCGCAGGCGCAGGCTGTTGCCGACCACGAAGACCGAGGAGAAGGCCATGGCCGCGCCCGCGATCATCGGGTTGAGCAGTCCGGCCGCGGCGAGCGGCAGGGCCGCCACGTTGTAGGCGAAGGCCCAGAAGAGGTTCGAGCGGATCGTGCCGAGCGTCCTGCGGGAGAGCCGGATCGCGTCGGCCGCGGCCCGCAGGTCCCCGCGGACGAGCGTCAGGTCGCCGGCCTCGATGGCGGCGTCCGTGCCCGTCCCCATCGCAAGACCCAGATCGGCCTGGGCGAGCGCGGCGGCGTCGTTGACACCGTCCCCGACCATCGCGACCGAACGGCCCTCCGCCTGCAGCCTCTTGACGACGTCGACCTTGTCCTGCGGCATGACCTCCGCGATGACCTCGTCGATGCCGACCTCGGCGGCGACGGACTCCGCGACCGCCTTGTTGTCACCGGTCAGCAGGATCGGGGTCAGCCCGAGCGCCCGCAGCCGCCTGATGGCCTCGGGGCTGGTCTCCTTGACGGCGTCGGCGACCTCCAGGACCGCACGGGCCTCCCCGTCCCAGGCGACCGCGATGGCGGTCCTGCCGGCCGTCTCCGCCGCGTCCTTGGCGGACTTCAGCGACTTCGGCAGCTCCATCGCCCACTCGTCGAGCAGCTTCTCGCGGCCGACGAGGACGGCGTGGCCCTCGACGACGCCCTGCACGCCGAGACCGGGGATGTTGGCGAAGTCCTCGGGCGTCGGCAGCGTGCCCACCCTGGCCGCGGCGCCGATGGCGACGGCCTGCGCGATGGGGTGCTCCGAGGAGTGCTCCAGGGCGCCCGCGAGCCGCAGCACGTCGGTCTCGTCCGTGCCGGCGGCGGTGTGGACCTTGATGAGGGTCATCCGGCCGGTGGTCACGGTGCCGGTCTTGTCGAGGACGATCGTGTCGACCTTGCGGGTGGTCTCCAGGACCTCGGGGCCCTTGATGAGGATGCCGAGCTGGGCGCCGCGGCCCGTGCCGACCATGAGGGCGGTCGGGGTGGCGAGGCCCAGGGCGCAGGGGCAGGCGATGATCAGGACGGCGACGGCGGCGGTGAACGCGGCGGTGAGTCCCTGCCCGGTGCCGAGCCAGAAGCCGAGGGTGCCGAGCGCGAGCGCGATGACGATCGGCACGAAGACGGCGGAGATCCTGTCGGCGAGGCGCTGCGCGGCGGCCTTGCCGTTCTGCGCGTCCTCGACGAGCTTCGCCATCCGGGCGAGCTGGGTGTCGGCGCCGACGCGGGTGGCCTCGACGACGAGCCGGCCGCCGGCGTTCAGGGTGGCGCCGGTGACGGAGTCGCCGACGGAGACCTCGACCGGGACGGACTCGCCGGTCAGCATGGAGGCGTCGACGGCGGACGAGCCCTCGACGACGGTGCCGTCGGTGGCGATCTTCTCGCCGGGGCGGACCAGGAAGCGGTCCCCGACGGCGAGTTCGGCGGTGGGTACGGTGACCTCGCGGCCGCCCCGCAGGACGGTGACCTCCTTGGCGCCCAGCTGCATCAGCGCCTTGAGCGCGGCGCCCGCCTTGCGCTTCGAACGGGCCTCGAAGTAGCGGCCGGCCAGGATGAAGGCGGTGACGCCGGCCGCGGCCTCCAGGTAGATGTTCCCGGCGCCGTCACCGCGGGCGATGGTGAACTCGAACGGGTGGGTCATCCCCGGCGTACCGGCCGTACCGAAGAACAGCGCCCACAGCGACCAGAGGAACGCGGCGATCGTGCCGACCGAGATCAGCGTGTCCATCGTCGCCGCGCCGTGCTTGGCGTTCGTCCAGGCGGCCCGGTGGAACGGCCAGGCCGCGTACACGACGACCGGCGCGGCGAGCGTGAGGCTCAGCCACTGCCAGTACTCGATCTGCAGCGCCGGGACCATCGCCATCGCGATGACAGGGACGGCGAGCGCCACGGCGGTGACCAGCCGCTGCTTGAGGGGCCGCAGCTCCTCGTCGGCCTTCTCCTCGTCGGAGGGGCCGTCCTGGCCGCCGGGGGTCTCGCTCTTCGGGGGCGCGGGCTCGGCGGCGGTGTAGCCGGTGGCCTCGACGGTGGCGATGAGGTCGGCGACGTCGATGTCGGCGCCGAAGGTGACCTTCGCCTTCTCGGTGGCGTAGTTGACGGTGGCCTCGACCCCGTCCATGCGGTTGAGCTTCTTCTCGATGCGGGCCGCGCACGAGGCGCAGGTCATGCCGCCGATGGCGAGCTCGACCTGGGCCGTGCCCGGTGTCGTCGTTGTCATGAGGTCTGCTCTCCTCTTTTGAGGGCTCGGTTCGCCTCCGGGGCGCTCAGGCCGGGCTCGCAGGGCCGACCGTGCTCGCCTCCCCCGTTCCTCGGGAGGCTCCGCGCGCTCGTCCCTGTTCCCCCGGCCGCGTCCCTTCGGCCCACTCGCCGGTAGCGGCGGCCGCGCCGAGGTGGCTCGGGTCAGGGTTCGGGGGCCGGGGCCCGGGCTTGGCGGGCGGGCCCCGGCGGCCGAGGTGGTGTCTTGATCAGGCGTGGCGGCCGGTGAGCTCGTAGCCCGCGTCGTCGACGGCCGCGGCGATCGCGGCGTCGTCGGGCTCGCCGCCCGTGGTCACGGTCACCAGGCCGCCGGCGACGTCGACGTCCACGGAGATGACGCCGTCGAGCGCGCCGACGGACTTGGTGACCGCGGTCTTGCAGTGGCCGCAGGTCATGCCGGAGACGGCGTAGACCGTGACGGTGCTGTCGGCGACCGCGACGGCGGTGGTCTCCGTGGTCGAGCAGCTGTTGTCGGGGGTGCAGCAGGAGCCCATGGCTTCCTCCTCGGTCGGTTCCACTTCACCGATACCCTCGGGGGGTATTCGGTCGTGGGTCCATATATACCCCCCGGTGGTATCACACGCAAGTAGTCCTCCGACTTGACTTGATACCCCCTAGGGGTATGGTGAGGTGCAGTGAACGGTTACCCACGCCACCCACGTACGGGAGAGCAGCCATGAACACCGGAGTGAAGATCACTGCCTTTGCCGCCGCGCTCGCCGCGACCTTCGGGACCGCGTACGGGGTCGGCAAGGGGGTCGGCCCCGTCGAGGAGCCGAAGAAGGCCGAGCACGGCGACCACGCGACCGCGCCCGCCCCTTCGGGGAGCGCGGCGGCCGACGGCCACGCCGGCCACGAGGAGGGCGCCACCACCGGCACCCCCGCCGCGGACCTCCCCGGCGGCCTCCAGATCTCCCAGGAGGGCTACACGCTGGCCATGGAGACCCCGACGCCCACCACCGGCAGGAGCGTCCTGAAGTTCTCCATCAAGGACGCGGCCGGCAGGAAGGTCACCGCCTTCACCACCGAGCACGGCAAGGAGCTGCACTTCATCGTCGCCTCGCGCGACCTCGGCACCTTCCGGCACCTGCACCCCGTGAAGGCCGCGGACGGCACCTGGACGACCCCCGTCGACCTCCCCGCCGCCGGCGGCTACAAGGCCTTCGCGGACTTCAGGCCCGCCGCGCCCGGGGCGAAGGGCATCACGCTCGGCGCCGACCTCGCGGTCCCCGGCGCGTACGCGCCGAAGCCCCTGCCCGCCGCGAACCGGACCGCGACCGTCGACGGCTACCAGGTCCGGCTCGGCGGCACCCTGAACCCGGGCAGGGCGGGTGAGCTCCGGCTCACCGTCACCAAGGGCGGAAAGCCGGTCACCGACCTGGAGCCGTACCTCGGCGCGTACGGACACCTCGTCGCCCTCCGCTCCGGCGACCTCGCCTACCTCCACGTGCACCCGAACGAGGGCGGCCCCGGCCCGGACGTCTCCTTCACGGCGACGGCACCCAGCCCCGGCGCGTACCGTCTGTTCCTCGACTTCCAGCACGAGGGCAAGGTCAGGACGGCGGCCTTCACGGTCACCGCGGGCGGAACCGGGAAGCCCCTTCCCGCGGCCGATGAGGCCACGCACGGTGCGGGAGGGCATTCGCACGGCTAGGCTGGCCATTGGACTAGACCTGTAGCCGTCATTCATGGAGGAATGGGCTCGATGAGCAACCGTGCAGTCCTTGAGGTGATCGCCCTCGACGAGCAGGACGCGGTCGCCGCCCAGACCGGCGGCGCCGACCGGCTCGAACTCGTCACCGACATGGCGGCGGACGGGCTCACCCCGTCCCGGACCGGCTTCGCCGCCATCCGCGCCGCCGTCGACATCCCGCTGCGCGTGATGCTCCGCCTCACCGACGGATTCGCGGCCGGTGACGTCGACGCCCTGGTGGGGAGGGCCCTCGAACTCCGCGAGGCGGGCGCCGACGAGTTCGTCCTCGGTTTCCTCACTCCGGACGGCGAGCCCGACCTGGTGGCCGTCGAGCGGCTCATCGCCGTCCTCGACGGCTGCCGCTGGACCTTCCACCGGGCGATCGACCGCGCCGCCGACCGCGACGGGCTCCGCAAGCGGCTCGCCGACCTGCCCGGCCTCGACACCTACCTCACGGCCGGCGCCCCCACCGGCGTCGACGACGGCATCGCCACCCTCAAGGCCGAGGCCGCCCGCACCGGTGAACCCGGTTACGAGGCCCGGATCCTCGTCGGCGGCGGCCTCCGCCTCGACCACCTCCCCGAACTCCGCGCGGCGGGCCTCGACGCCTTCCACATCGGCGGCGCGGCCCGCCCGCAGGGCTGGACGGCCCCGGTCTCGGCGGACGCGGTACGGACCTGGCGCGAGGCGGTCGACGCGTAGCCACCGCTTTCCGGCGGCGCCGCACGGACCTGGTCGTACGGGCCTGGGCCGCGCGGGCTCGGGTCCGCGCGAACCCGGCCGTACGGGCCCGGCGTCACGCGAAACTCGGTCCTATGGGCCCGGCCTCACTGACCTGGCGCCGAGCGGCACCCGGCGTCGCGGCGAAAACGCGTGGCCCCCGGTCCGCCGCTGTCGCTAGCCTGCCCCGCATGGCAGCCACCCCCATGCAACCCGGCGAACTCGACATCGACACCGAGCTCGTCGAACGGCTCGTCGCCGGGCGGTTCCCCGAGTGGGCCGGCCTCCCGGTGCGGGCCGTGGCCTCCGCCGGTACGGACAACGCGATGTTCCGGCTCGGCGACGACCTCGTCGTACGGCTGCCCCGCGTCCCGTACGCGGCGCGCCACGTCGAGAAGGAGCAGCGCTGGCTGCCCCTGCTCGCCCCGCACCTGCCGCTCGACGTCCCCGCCCCCGTCGGGCGGGCCGGGGCGAGCGCCGACTTCCCGCTGCCCTGGTCCGTCTACCGCTGGCTCGACGGCGCCGACGCGTACGACGCGCCGCTCACCGACCTCGCCCACGCGGCCGTCGCACTCGGCCGCTTCGGCGCCGCCCTGCGCGCCGTCGACGCGAGCGGCGGGCCCGCCTCCTTCCGGGGCGGCCCGGTCACCGACTGGGAGGACGGCAACCTGCCGGACGCGGTCCGCGGCCTCGCGGCCCGCGGCGACGTCGACGCCGAACTGGCCACCGCGGCCTGGGAGACCGTCCTGCGGCTCCCGCGGTGGGACGGCGCACCCGTCTGGGTCCACGGCGACCTGCTGCCGGGCAACCTGCTCGGCCGCGACGGCCGGCTCAGTGCCGTCATCGACTTCGGCGGCCTCGGCACCGGCGACCCGGCCTGCGACATGATGCCCGCCTGGACCCTGCTCACCGCCGGCACCCGGCCGCTGTTCCGCGAGGCCGCGCGGGCCGACGACGCGACCTGGGAGCGCGGGCGGGGCTGGGCCCTGGCCTGGGGCCTGGTGACCGAGGACTACTACCGCGACACGAACCCGGTGCTCGCCGCCGTCGCCCGTCGCACCCGCACCGAGGCCCTCGCGGAGTACGCCACGATCTGACGGGGTCAGCGGACGACGTCGAAGACGTTCAGCTGGATGCCGTTGGCGTACGCCTCGTGCTCGACGAGCTTCAGCTTCTGCGCGTCCTTGTCCGTGCCGCTGAACAGCCGCTTGCCCGCGCCGAGCAGCAGCGGGAAGACGAGCAGGTGGTACCGGTCGATCAGGCCGGCGTCCGAGAGGGCCCGGTTGAGGCTCGCGCTGCCGTGCATGATGATCGGCCCGCCCTCGGTCTCCTTCAGCGCGGCGACCTCGTCCAGGGAGCGCAGGATCGTGGTCTCGCCCCAGTTGTCGACCAGGTCGTCCTCGGTGAGGGTCGTGGACACCACGTACTTCGGCATCGCCTTGTAGAGGGCGAAGTCCTCCATGTCCGGCCACACCGCGCTGAAGGCCTCGTAGCTGGCCCGGCCGAGCAGCATCGCCCCGGCCTCCTCCTGCTCCCGGCCCTTGACGGCGTACGCCTCGGGAAGGAACTCGATGTCCTTGAAGGTCCACCCCGCGTTCCGGTAGTCGGACTCCCCGCCCGGGGCCTCCACGACGCCGTCGAGCGAGACGAAGGCGGAACTGATCAGGGTGCGCATCTGGGTTCTCCCGTGAGGTTCATGACTGGTGTTCAGCAGTAGCAACTATCACCTAGGACCGGACGCGCCGGCGAAACTCATCGGTCACGTGCACACCGATGCCAGCTGGCTCGGGACCGGAGCCGAGTGGACGATCGTCAGCCCGGACACCGCCCGGGTCAGGGCCACGTACAGGCGGCGCAGGCCCGTGCGTTCGTCCGGTTCGCCGTCGACGACCGCCGCCGGTTCGTCCAGGACCACGTAGTCGTACTCCAGGCCCTTCGCGAGCGTCGCCGGGACGAGGGTGAGCCGGGACTCGGCCGTCGTCTCCTCGCCGGGGGAGAGGTGTGCGAGACCGGCGGCCGCCAGCGCCTCCGCCAGCGGGGCGATCCGCGCGTCCGCCGCGATCAGGCCGACGGAACCCTCGTGGGCGAGGGCCTCGGCGCAGGCCGCGACCACGTCCGCGTCGAGCGTGTCCGGGCCCGTGGGGCGTACGGCGAGCGAACCGGGGTTCTCCCGGACCGACTCGACCGCCGCGAGCCCCGGCGACATGTGCGGAAGCAGCCGTGAGGCGTACGCGATCACCTCGCGCGGCACACGGAAACCGGCGGTCAGCTCCTCCACCACCGCCTCCGGCTTCCCCAGGTGTCCGAGGGCCTCCGCCCAGCTCGCCGTCGCCCACGGGGTGGTGCCCTGCGCCAGGTCGCCGAGGATCGTCGCCGAACCGGTCGTGCAGCGCCGTCCCACCGCCCGGTACTGCATCGGGGACAGGTCCTGCGCCTCGTCGAGGACCACGTGCCCGAGCGAGTGCGTCCGCTCCACCAGGTCCCGCGCCTCGTCGATGAGGACCGCGTCCGCCGCCGACCACTTCGCCGTCTTCACGCTCCGCGCCGGCTTCGTCCACAGCAGCAGCTTCTGCTCGTCCTCGGTGAGCAGCCCCTCGGCGTGCTCCGCGAGGAACTCCGGGTCCCCGAGCAGCCGGAGCACCAGCTTCTCGGGTTCCACCGGGGGCCAGCACTCCTTCACGACCGCCTTCACCGCCGGGTTCCGCGCGACCGCGTTCTGCACCCGGTCGTCGGGCGCCTCGCCCGCCTGCTCCATCCGGACGAGGACGGCGTGCGCGATGCGCTGCGGCAGCGCATCGCGGGCGGCCCCGTACCGGATGTCTCGGTCCATCAACTCCCGGACCATCTCCTCCAGTTCGTACGCGGGCACCCGCCAGCGGCGCGAGCCGCGCACCACCATCAGGGACTCCTTCGGCAGCGCGATGTGCGAACGCACCGCCCGGCGCAGCACCTCCGCCAGCCGGGCGTCGCCCTTGACGACCGCCGTCGCCGCCTCGTCCGTCCCCCGCACCTCGACGTGCGCGACGAGGTCGTCGACCGTCGCCTGCCTGACCTCCAGTTCGCCGAGCGCGGGGAGGACCTGCTCGATGTAGTGGAGGAAGGAACGGTTCGGCCCGATGACCAGGGTGCCGGTGCGGGCGAGCCGCTCCCGGTGCGCGTAGAGGAGGTAGGCGACGCGGTGCAGGCCCACGGCGGTCTTGCCGGTGCCGGGGCCTCCCTGCACGCACACGGTCCCGGACAGGTCGGAGCGGACGATCCCGTCCTGTTCCGGCTGGATCGTGGCGACGATGTCCCGCATCGGGCCGACGCGGGGCCGCTCGATCTCCGCCTGGAGCAGCCGGCTCGTCCGCTCCAGCTCCTCCGGGTCGGACAGGTGCTCGTCCTCGTACGCGGTGAGTTCCCCGCCCGTGTACCCGAAGCGGCGGCGGAGCCCGACGTCCTGCGGGTCCTTCTTCGACGCCTGGTAGTACGGCTGGGAGACCGGCGCGCGCCAGTCGATGACCATCGGGTCGCCGACGGCGTCGTGGACGTGCCGCCGCCCGATGTAGAAGCGCTGCCCCTCCTGCGTGGTGTGGAGGTAGTCGAGCCGCCCGAAGAACAGGGGGGTGTGGGAGAGGTCGGCGAGCGCCTTGATCCGGTCCTCGATCTGCCGCCCGAGGACGACCGAGTTGACCCAGTTCGCCGTGACGTTCGTGATGTCGAGCGCCTCGACGTCCTCGCGCATCGCGCGCAGGGCGGCGCGGGACGAGGCCAGATGGGCGCGCTCGCGCGCGAGCGGATCGTCGGAAACGGGCGCGGACACGGACACGGGAGCGGACACGGTGAAGCCTCCGGGCAGGTGGATACGCGGACACGACGAGGTGGCCGCCGGTTTCCGGCCGGGCGGCGGCTCTCCACGGAGGGAGGCGGGGAAGCTGGCGAGTGTAACTCCTGTGCGGGGACGGCCGCGAACGGATTCCCCCCATGTCCACCCCGTAGGGGACGGGGTCCGCCTCACGTCGGAGCCGGGCCGGGCCCCGGGTCACCCCCGAGAGCGATGTGTTCGGAATGTCCGGATTCCATCATGGAGGTATGACCGCGACGACGTTCACCTCCGTGACCACGATCCCCCGTCCCCGCGTCCGCCCGCTGAGCACGGCGTTCCGCGCGATCCGCGCCTTCGGCGGCGCGGCGGCCGGAGTCGTCCTCCTCGGCGACTACGGCCCGCCGGAGGCCGGGGTCAGGAACCCGCGCCCTGAGTACGCCCCCGGCCCCGACTGAGTACGAGAACGCCTGCCGGTGCCGCCGCCGCACCTGATGGGATCAGGACATGACGACGACGCCCACCCCGACCCCGGACGGGACCGCCCCGACCGCCCCGGCCCCGGACGGGACCGCCCCGACCGCCCCGTACACCTTCGGGCTGCGCCTCGCCGCCGCCTGCGGGCTGCTCTTCCTCCTCGCCTGCCTGGTGCTCACCGCCATGATCACCCTCGGTGACGCCATCGAGGGCGACGGCTCGGGCGGCGTCTTCATCACGGCCGGCTTCTGGTCCCCGGCCCTCGGCGCCGTCGCGGGCGTGGCGGCCCTGGTGGCACCCCGCCGCGCACTCGTCACCGCCCAGTACTGCCTGGGGGCAGCCGGCCCGCTCCTCGCCCTGCTGGACTGAAAGCCCAGGTCACGGCGCCAGCAGCTCGTCCGCGTCCACGATCCGGTACGCGTACCCCTGCTCGGCCAGGAACCGCTGGCGGTGCGCCGCGAAGTCCTGGTCGATGGTGTCCCGGGCGACCACCGAGTAGAAGTGCGCCTGGTGCCCGTCGGCCTTCGGCCGCAACACCCGGCCGAGGCGCTGCGCCTCCTCCTGCCGGGAGCCGAACGTGCCCGACACCTGGATCGCGACGGTCGCCTCCGGCAGGTCGATGGAGAAGTTCGCGACCTTCGACACCACGAGCACACTGATCTCGCCGGTGCGGAACGCGTCGAAGAGCTTCTCCCGCTGCGCGTTCGACGTCTCGCCCTTGATGACGGGGGCGTCCAGGTGCTCGCCGAGCTCGTCGAGCTGGTCGATGTACTGCCCGATGACGAGGATCTGCTGCCCCTCGAACCTCTTCACCAGGGCCTCGGTGACCTTCCGCTTCGTCGCCGTCGTCGCGCAGAAGCGGTACTTCTCCTCGGCCTCGGCGGTCGCGTACGCGAGCCGCTCCGAGTCGGTCAGGTTCACCCGGACCTCGACGCAGTCGGCGGGCGCGATGTACCCCTGCGCCTCGATCTCCTTCCACGGCGCGTCGAACCGCTTGGGCCCGATCAGCGAGAACACGTCGGACTCGCGTCCGTCCTCGCGCACGAGGGTCGCGGTGAGGCCGAGCCGCCGACGGGCCTGCAGGTCGGCGGTGAACTTGAAGACGGGCGCGGGCAGCAGGTGCACCTCGTCGTAGACGATGAGGCCCCAGTCGCGGGAGTCGAAGAGCTCCAGGTGCGGGTAGACGCCCTTCCGCCTGGTCGTGAGCACCTGGTAGGTGGCGATGGTGACCGGCCGGATCTCCTTCTTCGTACCGCTGTACTCGCCGATCTCGTCCTCGGTCAGCGAGGTCCGCTTCACCAGCTCGCTCTTCCACTGCCGGGCCGAGACGGTGTTGGTCACGAGAATGAGCGTGGTCGCCTTGGCCTGTGCCATGGCCCCCGCCCCGACCAGCGTCTTCCCCGCGCCGCAGGGCAGTACGACCACCCCGGAACCGCCGTGCCAGAACCCCTCGACGGCCTGCTTCTGGTACGGGCGCAGGGCCCAGCCGTCCTCGGCGAGGTCGATCCGGTGCGCCTCGCCGTCGACGTACCCGGCGAGGTCCTCGGCCGGCCAGCCCAGCTTGAGCAGCGTCTGCTTGATCTGCCCGCGCTCGGAGGGGTGCACGGCGACGGTGTCGGCGTCGATCCGCTCCCCGACCAGCGGCTGCACCTTCCGCGACCGCAGGATCTCCTCCAGGACGGGCCGGTCGGTGCTGGTCAGGACGAGCCCGTGGGTGGGGTGCTTGGACAGCGTGAGCCGCCCGTACCGGGCCATCGTCTCGGCGATGTCGACGAGCAGCGCGTGCGGTACGGGATAGCGGGAGTACTCGACGAGCGCGTCGACGACCTGCTCGGCGTCGTGCCCGGCGGCCCGCGCGTTCCACAGGCCGAGCGGCGTCAGCCGGTACGTGTGGATGTGCTCCGGGGCCCGCTCCAGCTCCGCGAACGGCGCGATGGCCCGCCGACAGGCGTCGGCGAGCTCGTGGTCGACCTCGAGGAGCAGGGTCTTGTCGCTTTGGACGATGAGCGGTCCACTCACGTGTGATCAGGTCCTTCCGGCACCCGGCCGTTCCCGTAACGGCCAATCCTCCAGTGTGCAGCATGGTTGCGCGTGCGGAGCGGGACGTGACACGCTCGTACGACAGCTGTATGACAGGTGTACGACGCGAGGTGAGATCCATGGCAGGACGCGCGGCGGAGACCGCCGGCACCCCCGCCCAGGTCAGGCTCTCCCGGCAGGACTGGGCGGACCTGCGGGAGACCATGGCGATACTGCGTCTGGAATCCACCTCCGACGCGTTGCGGGAAGCGATCCGGCTGCTCCACCGGGAGGCCCGCCAGATCGGGGCGGCGCGGAACATCGCCCGCTTCTACGGCGAGACCGGCGCCCCGGGTCCCCTGCTCGACGAGCTGGTGACCGAGGCGGACCTCGCCGCGGCCGACGCCGCGGAGTTCTGAGGGTGGCCGCGGCCCTTTCGATGCCGCCGCTGCGGGGGCAGGTGTGGGCCTGCGCCTTTCCGCAGCCGATCGGCCCCCACCCCGTGGTGGTGCTGACGGCGAACCGGATCTCGCGTCGCCTGGCCGGCATCACCGTCGCGCTGGTCACGGGCACGGCCGGGCCGGAGGAGACGCATGTCGCCGTGGGGCCGGAGAGCGGCCTGACGACGTACGCGGAGTCGTACGTCGACTGCACCGAGCTGCACACCGTCGGCAAGCCGCGCCTGCGCCGCATGCTCGGACTGCTCGCCCCCTCCGAACTCGCCGCCGTCGAGGGGCGGGTACGCGTGGTCCTTGAGCTGGACTGAGCCACCCGCCCGGCCCGTCCGCACCTGGCCAGGCGGCCAGGCGCCCACGCCCGGTCGTCCGCCAGGCCCACGCCCGGCCGTCCGCCCGGCCGTCTACACCTGGTCGTCCGCCAGCTCCGCCACCCCCGTGACGCGGTGCAGCGGATACGTGCGGACCTCGTCGGCCGTGTGGTCGTAGGCCGTCACGAAGCCGCCCTCCACACGCACCGGGGCGATGACCCGCTGGCTCGCCGCGCCCTCCGCGTTGACGTAGCCGATCCAGACGGCCGAGCCGGTCATCGCGGCGGCCTGGACGGTGGCGAGCGTCTCCGCGGCGGAGGTGCGGGGCAGGGCGCCCGCCGCCGTCGTCGCCGCCGGCTCCTTCCGTACCACCGTCGCCGCCCGGTCGCCCGCTCGGATCGCGCGTACCGCCGCGCCGAGAAGGACCGTGTCCGGCGCGGGCGGCCCGTCGGGGACCGGGACGGGAGCCGTACGCGCGGGCGTGCGGTACGCGTCGGCGCGGGCGATCAGGACGTCGCCCTCCGCGGACTCGGCGGCCGGCGCGTACCCCATCGACCGCAGCCCGTCGAGCAGCGACGCCGGGTCCGTCTGCGCCGCGAGGACCGTCGGCGCGATCCTCCGCAGGCCGAGCGAGGCCGAACGCCGGTCCGCCAGGATCTCGCCGAGGACCGCGTCGTCGTCGCAGCGCACGTACGCCGACGCCGCCCCCACCCGCAGGTGCCCGTGGCGTCTCGCCACGTCGTCCACGAGGTACGCCAGCGGCTGCGGCACCGGCGTACGGGAGTGCGCCTTCAGGAAGTCGTGCAGGTCCGAAGCCGTCCGCCCGGAGTCGAGCGCACGCCGCACGGACCCGGGCGTGAACCGGTAGACCGTGGCGCCACCCTTCGACTCCACGTCCGCGAGGACCGCGAGCGCGTCCGCCAGCGGACGCCGCAGCGGCCCCGGCGCGACCGCCGTCAGGTCCGCCTGGAGCAGGACGTGGTCGACGGCCTCGGGGAGCAGCGGCGCGAGGAGGGTCGCCGCCCGCCCCGCCGCCACCGACATCTCGACGCCGCCGCCCGGCGCCGTGGCCGTCGCGGCCTCCGCGAGGGGGAGGTTGAGCAGCGCCCGCGCCGGACCCGACAGGGCGCCCCGCCCCGTGAGCCCGAGCAGCTCCGCCTCCGCGAGCGTCCAGCGGGCCAGCCGCGACCGCAGGTCCGTGCCCTCGCCGGGCTGCGCCGCCGCACCCCGCAGCGGCCGCTCCCAGCGGAGCCGCGCGAACAGCGTCTCCGGGTCGACGGCCGCACCCGGCGGCAGCGTCGCCAGGAGCGCCAGGACCCGGTGCCGGACCTCGGGGGCCGACGCCCGGTCCAGGTCGGGGCCGAGAGCGGCGAGCGTACGGCCCTTCGCGTCCTGGCCGCCGACCAGGCCCGCCGTACGGGTCGCCGTCAGCCAGGGGGTGACGAGCCGCGCCCACCGTTCGGCGGGCGGCAGGTCCAGCCAGTCGTCGTACGCGGGCGTCGGCGCGTACCGCTCGTCCGCCTCGCCGTCCGAGGCGAGCAGCCCCGCCCCGTAACAGAGCTCCAGCCAGAACGCGGCCGTCTCCTCCGAGACGTCCAGGGCCGCCGCCGTCCGCTTGAGGTCCCGTACGGCGAGACCACCGGCCCGCAGCACCTGAGGGCCGCCCCGGTCCCAGGACTTGAGCAGCTCCTCGACCGTCGCGAGCGCCACGTGCGCCTGCCCGGCGGCGGCACTGTCCACCACCTGTGGACGGTACTCGCGCAGCACCCCGAGTTCCGGGGCCCGCGGCTCCGGCGACCGGTGCGCCCGCCCGCCCCGCAGATGCAGCGCCACCTCGCGCGGCAGCACCATCGTCCGGGCCGACACCGGAAGCAGCAGCCCCCGGTCGCGCAGCCAGCGCACCGGAGGCGCCGGATTCGCCGTCACCTCGCCGTACGGCGGACCCCACACCAGCCGGTCCAGGACGCCCAGCGCCTCCGGCGACGCCGAGTCGAGAAGCGAGCCCATCCGGTCCCGGTCCGTGAACAACGCCGTCAACGCCGCCACCGCCGACACCGGATCGTGCGTCGCGGGCAGCCCCGCCGCCGCGATGATCTCCTGCACCCGGCCCGGCGACATCCCCGACGTGGCCTCCGCGACCGTCGGCCCGAGCCCCGTCGGAGACGGATGCTGTGCGGACGGCGCGAGCAGCTCCCGAGCCGTCCGCACGAGCCGCAGCCGGTCGTCCTCGCCCCACACGAGCGCCTGCTCGCGCAGCAGCGCCACCGCGCCCGGCAGCGCCGCCTCGATCTCCGGATCGCCCTCGTCACCGGTGAGCAGGGAGAGGAGTACGGGGTACGGGGTCGGATCCGGGCCGACGGCGAGCGCCTCGGCGGTCTGGAGGGCGAACCGGTCGAGCCGCTCCAGGGCACGGACCACCGAACCCCGCGTACCGGCCCTGGTCGCCAGCTGCGTCAGGTCGTTCGGCACGGGACTCAACAGGTCCGGCCGGGCCCGCAGCAGCGCGGCGAGTCCCTCGTCACCCCGCGCGCGCAGCGCCTCCGCGAGTGTGCGGGGCGCCGCGGCGGCGCCAGTTACCTCGGGCACGTGCGCCTCCCGGTCGAGCTCACCGATCCCCATCCGGACCACGTTAGCCGCTGCGCAGGCGCTAACGTCGGGCCGTACCGGGCGAACCGGCCGTGGAGGGGCACCGTGGGGATCGAGAGCGACCAGTTGGTCTACGACTATCTGAGCCGGGTCGGCGACGTGGCCCAGCAACGGCAGCTGCCGGCGAGCGACCGGATGCGGCTGGTGTCGACGCTGCGGAACGAGATCGACCGGCGCCGCGCCACGCACGGCGAGGAGAGCCCGTCGGCGGTACGCGGCATCCTCGGCGCGCTCGGCACGCCGGACGAGGTGGTGGAACGGGCGGGCGGTTCGGGCGCGCCGCCGCCGGCGCTGCCGAAGCCCCGCGAGGAAGAACCAGGGCCGAGGACGGCCGAACCGGAGTGGTGGCGAACCGAGACCACTGACGCCACCGACGCCGCCGACGCCGCCGAGGCCATCGACGCCACCGACGTCGCCGGGGGCCTGACGGGCTTCGTCGGCGGCATCGAACGCCCGGACCTCTTCACACCACCGGCCCCCGAAGCGGCGGAGGAGGGCACCGGGGCCGGGGACGATCCGGCGCCGGTGAAACGCCGCCGCCTCGCCCGCGTCCTGGCCCGCCGCCGAAGGCCCGAACCGGAAGCGGCCGCGCCGGTGTCCCGCCCTCGCCTCGCGAACCCCTTCGTGCTGCTCGCCGCGCTCCTCCTGCTCGGCGGCGCCGTCTTCAGCTCCCTGGCGGCCCTGGCCGCGGGCTGGCTCCTCGCGTACGCCTCACGCCGCCTCACCCCCGGCGAGGTCAAGACGGCCGTCCTGGTGATCCCGGGCCTCGCCGCCGCGTCGGGCGCCGTCTGGCTGTGGGGCCGCGTCGAGGGCCGCTGGGGTACGCCGGTGGGGGCGGGGGGCGAGGCGATGGGCGCGGCGATCTCGGAGACCTGGCCCTGGACCCTCCGCGGCGCGGCGATCGCCTCGGCCCTCTTCCTCCTCTGGCGCACCCGCCGCCACTGACCCCACTATGGCCGGGCGCCGCCCCGCCCACCCCGTTGCGGGCACGCACTCCGCTGGACGTTGCCCGCACGGGGGTGGGGCGGGCCCGGGGCGGTTGCCCGCACGGGCCCGGGCGGGGGTCCGGTGCAGCGGGACGGGTGCCCACACGGGGGCGCGGGCCCGGCGGGCCGCACGCGGTCGCGGGACGCCCCCACGGCTCAGCCCGGCACCGCCCCCGGCAGGTCCGCGTGCCACGGCGCCCCCGGCACCACCAGCGGCGACCCCGTCACCGGGTCCGGGACGACGACCGACGTCAGCCCGAAGACGTCCCGTACGAGCTCCTCCGTGACGATCGACCCCGGCGGCCCCTCCGCGACCACCCGCCCCGCCTTCATGGCGACCAGGTGGTCGGCGTACCGGGCCGCCTGGTTCAGGTCGTGGAGGACGAGGACGACCGTGCGGCCGCGCAGCCGGTTGAGGCGGCGGACCAGGTCGAGGACCTCCACCTGGTGGGAGATGTCCAGGTAGGTGGTGGGCTCGTCGAGGAGCAGCAGGTCCGTCTCCTGCGCGAGCGCCATCGCGATCCACACCCGCTGCCGCTGCCCGCCCGACAGCGCGTCGACGGACCGGTCGGCGAGCGCGGCGACGTCCGTGCGTTCCATGGCGTCGGCGACGGCCCGTTCGTCCTCCTCCGACCACTGCTTCCACCAGGCCTGGTGGGGCTGGCGGCCGCGCGAGACGAGGTCGGCGACGGTGATCGCCTCGGGCGCCACCGGCGTCTGCGGCAGCAGCCCGATGGAGCGGGCGATCCGCTTCGTCGGCAGCTTCGCCAGCTCCTCCCCGTCGAGCAGCACCGCGCCGCCGGCCGGCTTGAGCAGCCGCCCGAGCGCCCGCAGCGTCGTGGACTTGCCACACGCGTTCGGGCCGACGATCACCGTCACCTTGCCGTCGGGGATCGCGAGGTCGAGCTCGTGGACGACGGTGCGGTCCTCGTAGGCGAGCGTCAGCTCGCGGGCCTGCAGTCTGCTCACGCCTTACCTCCAACAGCTCGGCTCCGGACGATGAGCCAGATCAGATACGGGGCGCCGACCGCCGCCGTGAGGACTCCCACCGGCAGTTCGACGGGGGAGAGGAGCCGCCGGCCGAGCAGGTCGGCGAGGACGACGACCGCGGCGCCGGCCAGCGCGGAGCAGAGCAGCGGGATCTGCGCGGTCCGCGTCATGCGGCGGGCGATCTGCGGGGCGAGGAGCGCCACGAAGTCGACCGGTCCCGCGACGCCCGTCGCCACGGACGCGAGGACGACGCCGACGGCGACGAGCCCGAGCCGGACCCCGCCGAGCCGTACGCCGAGCGCGGTCGCCGTGTCGTCGTCGAGGGACACGGTCCGCTGGGCGCGGGCCGCCCACAGCACGGCGGGCAGCATGAGGAGCAGCGTCCAGCGGATGGGCGCGGACTCGTCCCAGCCGCGTCCGTTGAGGGAGCCGGTCATCCAGATCTGGGCCTGCTGGGCGACGAGGTAGTCGCCCTTGGTCATGAAGAGGGTGGTGAGCGACCGCAGGGCGATCGCGAACCCGATCCCGATGAGGACGAACCGCGTGGCGTGCAGCCCGCCGCGCCACGCGAAGACGTACACCAGCGCGGCGGCGAGGACGCCCCCGCCGATCGAGAGGTACGGCAGGACGGTGTACGAGGTGAGCCCGAAGGTCATCGCGGCGACGGTGACGGCCCCGGCGCCCTGGCTGATGCCGATGATGTCGGGGCTGGCCAGCGGGTTGCGGGCGACGGTCTGGATGAGGGCGCCGGCGACACCGAAGGCGGCGCCGACGGCGAGGGCGACGACGAGCCGGGGCTCGCGCAGCTCCTCCACGACGAACGCCGAGGGCGACGGCTGTCCGAGCAGGATCCGTACGACCTCGGAGGGGCCGACGAACCGTTCGCCGACGCAGAGGTACGCGACGGAGGCCGCGGCCAGGAGCAGCAGCAGGCCGGAGGCGACGAGGGCGGAGCGCCGGTGGAGCAGGAAGGAGGCGCGTCCGGCGCGCACGATCCCGTACCCGGCGGGCCTCAGGGGGGTAGCGGTCGCGGCGGTCGCAGAGGTCGCAGCGGTCTCGGCGGTCACGCGGGCACCGCCTTCCGGCGTACGAGGGTGACCAGGAAAGGAACGCCGATCAGCGCGGTCATCACCCCGGCCGGCACCTCGCCCGGCGGGAACACGATCCGTCCGGCGACATCGGCCACGAGCAGCATCACGGGACCGATGACCGCGGCCATCGGCAGGACCCAGCGGTGGTCGGAGCCGACGACCGCCCGCGCGATGTGCGGGACGGCGAGGCCGACGAACGCGACCGGCCCGGCGGCGGCGACGGCCGCTCCGGTGAGGACGGTCGCGCCGATCCCGCCGACGATCCGCACGGTCGCGACCCGCTGCCCGAGCCCCTTGGCGACGTCCTCGCCGAGCGCGAGCGCGTCGAGCCCGCGTGCCACGGAGACGACGAGGAGGGCGCCGAGCAGCAGGAAGGGCCAGATCTGGCCGACGATCTGGGCGTCGCGCCCGTCGAGCGAGCCGATCTGCCAGAACCGGAACTCGTCGAGCGCGGAGGCCCTGGTGGTGAGGATGCCGGTGGTGACGGAGAGCAGCAGCGCGTTGATCGCGGCGCCGCCGAGCGCCAGTTTCACGGGCGTGGCACCGCCGCGCCCGCCGGAGGCGACGGCGTGGACGGCGACGGCGGCGAGCGCGGCGCCGGCGAAGGCGAACCACACGTATCCGGTGAGGCTGTGCACGCCGAAGAAGGCGATGGCGAGGACGACGCCGACGGAGGAGCCCTGGCTGATGCCGAGGATGCCGGGGTCGGCGATCGGGTTGCGGGTGATGCCCTGGAGGGCGGTGCCGGCGAGGGCGAGCGCGGCGCCGACCATCAGCCCGATGAGGGTGCGGGGGACGCGCAGCTGCCGTACGACCTCGGCGTCGGGGCTCGTGCCGCCGTGCAGCAGGGCGTCGAGGACCGTGGACGGGGCGATGGCGCGGGCGCCGACGGCGAGGCTGAGGAGGACGGCGAGGAGCAGGGCGACGAGAGCCGCCGAGGTCGCGAGGACCCGTCTGGTACGGAAAGCGGCTGGCATCAGGACCCATCGGGTGGTGCGTCGGGCGGTGCGAGGTTCGGTAAGGCTTGGCTCAGTGTAAGCAGCACCGAGATTCGAACATCAGAGCCCGATGTCCCCCAGAATGGCCACCATGCATACCCCGCCCTCCGCCCCCGCGTCCCCGCTCACCGTCGGCTTCGACCTCGACCTGACGCTGATCGACACCCGCCCCGGCATCAAGGCGGCCTGGGAGGCCTTCGCGGTCGAGACCGGCGCCGTGATCGACGCGGACCTCGTCGTGACCCGCCTCGGCCCGCCCCTCGAACACGAGATGGCGTACTGGTTCCCCGAGGAGCACGTCCCGGAGATGGTGACCCGCTACCGGGCGCTCTACCCCACGTACGCCATCGAGCCCTCGCACCCGATGCCGGGCGCCAGGGACGCGATCGACGCCGTACGCGAGGCCGGCGGCCGCACGATCGTCGTCACCGCGAAGAACGGCCCGCACGCCGAGCTGCACCTCGCGCACCTCGGCATCGCACCCGACGCGGTCGCCGGCGGCCTGTGGGCCGAGGGCAAGGCGGAGGCCCTGCGCGCCCACGGCGCCCGGGTGTACGTGGGGGACCACGTCGGCGACGTGCGCGGCGCCATGACGGCGGGTGCCCTGTCGGTGGCCGTGGCCACCGGCCCCTGCGCGGCCGAGGAACTGAAGGAGGCCGGCGCGGACGTGGTCCTGCAGGACCTGACGGACTTCCGTCCCTGGTGGGAGGGCTACCTGGCCTGAACCGGTGCGGCGGCCCCGCCCCGGGCCTGCCGCCGCTGGGCGGCGATCGACCGCAGCACGCCGGCGGCGGCGACCGCGAACCCGACCCCCATCAGCATGGAGACGGTGTACGCGACGGTGGGGAACGGCTCGGTGCCGAGGAACAGCGGAGCCACGGTGACCAGCGTCGCCACGGCGCCGACGGCGAAGAGGATCACACCGGCCTTGACGAGGCCGTCGCCCGGAGCGCTGTCGTTCGCCGGTGCGGCGGGGGTTTCACTACGCATCCGGCCAGGGTAGTTCCCAGGCCACAGGAACACACCGGCGACGTCTTGTCACCGGCTTCCGGACCACTAGCCTTGGTGCCGGCGGGTCGGCCGACCCGCTGTTTGCCATACCCATCGACGAGTACGAGGACGAGGACAGACGTGCCTACCGGCAAGGTCAAATGGTTCAACAGTGAGAAGGGCTTCGGCTTTCTCTCCCGTGACGACGGCGGCGACGTCTTCGTCCACTCGTCGGTGCTCCCTGCCGGAGTCGACGCACTGAAGCCGGGTCAGCGGGTGGAGTTCGGGGTCGTCGCCGGTCAGCGCGGCGACCAGGCGCTGTCCGTCGCCATCCTCGATCCGACCCCGTCCGTCGCCGCGGCGCAGCGCCGTAAGCCCGACGAACTGGCGTCCATCGTGCAGGACCTGACGACGCTCCTGGAGAACATCACGCCGGCCCTCGAGCGCGGCCGCTATCCGGAGAAGACCCAGGGCAAGAAGATCGCGGGCCTGCTGCGGGCGGTCGCCGACCAGCTCGACGTATAGGTCCGGTCACCTGGTCGGGCTGTCGAGCCCGGCTACGGGAACGAGAGCGCGTCCGGGCCGAGGGGCGGTACGAGTCCCTCGGCCGCGGCGCGCGTGAGCAGCCCGCGGACCGCCGCGTAGCCGTGCTCGCCGAGGTCGGCCGTGAACTCGTTGACGTAGAGACCGATGTGCTGGTCGGCCACCTTCGGATCCATCTCCTGCGCGTGCTCCAGGACGTACGGCCGGGAGGCGGCCGGGTCGTCCCAGGCCATCCGTACCGAGGCGCGGACGGACTCGGCGAGCCGTTCCAGCGTCTCGGCGCCGAGCGAGCGGCGGGCGACGATCGCGCCGAGCGGGATCGGGAGCCCGGTCGTGGACTCCCAGTGCTCGCCCATGTCGGCGAGGCGGTGCAGGCCGTAGTTCCGGTACGTGAAGCGGGCCTCGTGGATGACGAGCCCCGCGTCGACCTTGCCGTCGCGCACGGCGGGCATGATCTCGTGGAACGGCATCACGACGACCTCTCCGACGCCGCCCGGCACGGTCTCGGCCGCCCACAGCCGGAACAGCAGGTACGCGGTGGAGCGCTCGCTCGGCACCGCGACCGTCTTCCCGGCCAGGTCGGCGCCCGTCCCCTCGTCCCGTGTCAGGACCAGCGGGCCGCAGCCGCGGCCCAGGGCGCCGCCGCAGGGCAGCAGCGCGTACTCGTCGAGGATCCACGGCAGCACGGCGTACGACACCTTCAGGACGTCATGGGTGTCGGTGCCGCTCTCCGCCCAGCCGTTGGTGACGTCGATGTCGGCGAAGGTCACGTCGAGGCGGGGGGCGCCGGGGACGCGGCCGTGGGCCCAGGCGTCGAAGACGAAGGTGTCGTTCGGGCAGGGCGAGTAGGCGATCTTCAGCTTGGTCACGACGGCTCCAGCTCCAGCTTGGTCACGACGGCTCCAGCTCCACGAAGACGGTCTTGCCGAGCAGCCCGAAGGCGTGCCCCAGCGATTCCAGGGCCTCACCGATGCGCCAGGCGGCGCGGTCGCGGGGGCCGACGGCGTTCGACACGGCCCGGATCTCCACGACGGGTACGCCGTACGCGGCGGCGGCCTCGGCGACGCCGAAGCCCTCCATCGCCTCGGCCGCGGCCCCGGGGTGGCGTTCCGCGAGCTCGGCGGCGCGCCCGGCGGTGCCGGTGACGGTCGAGACGGTGAGCACGGGCCCGACGTGGTGGGGCAGGCCCCCGGCGGCCAGGGCGGCGGCGATACGGCCGGTCAGGGCGGCCGGCACGGTGTGCGTGGACCGCCCGAAGCCGAGCTCCTCGACGGCGAGGTAGCCGTCGGGGGTCTGGGCGCCGAGGTCGGCGGCGACGAGGGACGCCGAGACGACGACGGATCCGACCGGCGCGCGGGAGGTGAATCCGCCGGCGATCCCGGCGGAGACGATCAGGTCGTAGGGGCCGTCCGTACCGGCCTGGGTCAGTGAGGCGTACGCGAGTGCCGTCGCCGTCGCGGCGGCCACGGCGGCCGGTCCGACCCCGCCGACGAGCACGTCGACGCGTACGTGTGCGGCCCCGTCCTCCGCCCCGCCGGTGTGGCGGCGCAGGACGAGGCCCCCCGGCAGCGGGAGGAGCTCGGGGCCGCCGAGGCCGAGGCCGGCGGTGACGGAGTCCGCCTCCGCCGCCACGGCCGTCACGATCAGGATCCGGTGGAGCACCGGAGGATCAGGATTCCTTCTTCAGCTGGAAGTGCCAGACACCGGTCAGCTCCTTGCCGGTGTTCTCGACGATGGTCACCTGGGAGTTGTCGGTGGTCTCGCCGGGCTGGGTCTGGCTGGAGAAGAAGGCGCTGGCCGGAATGGTCCGGTACGTCTTCTTGTACGGCTCGGGCTCGGCCTGCTGGCCGCCGAGGAAGATCGTCCAGCCGTTGTCCGCGATCTCGGGGTCCACCCCGAAGCGGATCTTGTCGTCCATCGCCACGGTGATGGACTTCTCGGCCTTCTTGTTGAGGCACTGCTGGATCTGGGACTCCTTGATCGCCTTGCCGTCGTTGTAGCAGGCGGCTTCGGAGTTGATCGAGTCGGAGCCGACCGTCAGGGTCGCGATCGGAGTCGGCTTGTCGCAGGCGGAGAGTACGAGGAGCCCGGCGGAGACGGCCCCGAGGGCGACGGCGGCCCGGCGGCGCGAGCCGGAGAAGAACGCAACGGTCATGAGCCGAAGGCTATCGGGCCGTCGCGTCCGCGCCACGCGGGGGTACGGCGTGCCGCCCTCCGAGACGCGGCACCTACGCCACCGGGGCCTCCGGGCCTTACGCCACCCGGGCCCCGGTCCCTATGCCACCCGGGCCTTCGGACGGTCCTTGGAGCCCGGCCGGCGGCGGGCCGCCGCGAGCAGGCCGCGGACCGAGAGGAGCGCGCCCAGGGCGAGGAACCCGGCCGCGACGGCCATGCCCAGGGTCCCGTTCAGCGGCAGCGCGATCCCGATCGCGCCGCCCACCACCCACGCCATCTGCAGGGCCGTCTCCGAGCGGGCGAACGCCGAGGTCCGCACCACCTCCGGCACGTCCCGCTGGATCAGCGCGTCCAGGGACAGCTTCGACAGGGCCTGGGTGAGACCCGCGACCGCCCCCAGGACGGCCACCATCACCCCGCCGAAGAACACCGCCGCGCAGACCGCCGTACCGCAGACCACGCTGATCATCGTGGCGATGATCACCTCGGGCCCGTGGCCCCGGTCCCGGAGCAGCGAGCCGACCGCCGTACCGCACGCGTTGCCCACGCCCGCCGCCACGCCCACGATCCCGAGGGAGACGGCGGCGCTCTGCCCCGACAACGGGTGCTCGCGCAGCAGGAACGCCAGGAAGAAGATCAGGAAACCCGACAGCATGCGCTGCGCCGCGTTCGCCTCCAGGCCGTGCAGGACCGAAGGTCCCACCGTCCGCAGGCTCGGTTTCTTCTCGCCGTGCGTCAGCAGGTGCGCCCGCCGCTCGCCCTTCGCCGAGTCCACCTTCGGCGGCATCCGCAGCGCCCAGAACGCCCCGAGCAGGAACAGCGCACACGCCCCGTACAGCGGCCAGCCCGGCCCGATCATCTGCAACCCCACCCCGGCGGGCGCCGCGATCCCCGTCGCGAGCAGCCCGGCCAGGGTCACCCGCGAGTTCGCCTTCACCAGCGAGAACCCCGGTGGGAGCAACCGCGGCACGACCGCGCTGCGCACCACCCCGTACGCCTTCGAGGCCACCAGGACCCCGAGCGCCGCCGGGTACAGCTGGATGCCGCCGGTGGCGACCAGCGTCGACATCATGATCGCGAGGACCGCGCGGGTCAGCATCGCGCCGGCCATCGCCGCCCGCCGCCCGTGCGGGATCCGGTCCAGGAGCGGACCGATCACCGGGGCGAGGAGCGTGAACGGGGCCATCGTGACGGCGAGGTAGAGGGCGACGCGCCCGCGGGCCTCGTCGGTCGGCACGGAGAAGAAGACGGTGGACGCGAGGGCGACGGTGATCATGACGTCCCCGGCACCGTTCACGGCGTGCAGCTCGATCAGCTTCCCGAGCCCCGACTCACCCGCGCCGTGCGCGTGCGTGGCCTTCCTGATGCCCTTCGCGGTCCCGGTGAAGGGCAGGTGCAGGGCACGCCCCACCGACCGGCCCGCTCGGCTGAGCGGTCCGGCATGATCTTCGGATCGTGCGGGGGACCGTGCGGCTGCCACTCCGTCATAGTGCCCCACCGGCACGCCGGACGAACCGTCGGCGCGGCGGCGGAGGCCCTCCGGAACGTCCGGAGCGCCCCGGAACATCCGTCCCCGACGCCTCCCGCCGTCCGTCCCGGATCCCTTTCGCCGTCCGCCCCTGACGCCTTCCGCCATCTCTCCAGCACCCCTTCCGCCGTTTCTTCCGGACCTCCCGTCATCTCTCCCGGACCCCTCCCGGCATCCCTCCCGCGCCCCTCGGCATCCGTCCCCGGCGCCTCCCGAACCCCTTCCGCCGCCCCTCCCGAACCCCTCCCGCCGCTCCTCCCGCACCCCTTCCGCCGTCCGCGATCCGGGCCACTTGGGGCGGGCATGTGGGCTGAGGCCCGCGAACGGGGTAGCGTGCGTAGCGCGTCACCGGCGGAAGCTCCCGGCCGCGCGCCTCTTCGGCATCCCGCAGAATGGATGGCGATAGGTGTGCCCGAGACACGCGAGACAAGTCGGGTGCGCGGACGTCGATGCGGCCCCCAGGTCCGCTCCGCCCGCCGCCCGTGGCTTCGCTCCCGCCCCTCGGCCGGCGCACCCGTGAGACGGCGTAGGAGAGAAGCGAGACCTGTGAGTGCTGCGACGACGCGAAGCGGTACCCCGCGTACCCCGCGAGCCACGCGTACCCCCGACCGCCTGTGCGCCGAGGCCGTAGACCTCGCGCGGGAGGCCGCCGAGGAGGCGGCCGCCCCCGGCATCGTCGGCGCACACGTCGGGGTGGTTGCCGAGGGTGACCGCGTCGTCACCCACTACTTCGAGTCCAAGGAACCCGGCTACCGGGGCTGGCGCTGGGCGGTGACCGTCACCCGCGCCTCCCGCGCCAAGAACGTCACGCTTGACGAAACCGTCCTGCTGCCCGGCTCCGACGCCCTCCTCGCGCCCGAGTGGGTGCCGTGGAGCGAGCGCCTGCGCCCCGGCGACATGGGCCCCGGCGACCTCCTCCCCACCGAGCAGGACGACCTGCGCCTGGAGCCCGGCTACACGGGCGAGGACGCGCCGCCGCCGAACTCCATCCTCTCGGAGGAGCTGGAGGAGCACCTCGACACCGAGGACGCCGAGATCGTGTCCCGTACCCCCGTCCGGGGGACGGTCGCCGCGGTCGCCGAGGAGCTCGGCATGCGCCGGGCCCGGGTCCTCTCCCGGTACGGCCTGCACGTGGCGGCCGACCGCTGGGACGAGGCCTTCGGCGCCCGTACGCCGATGGCCCAGGCGGCCCCGGCCTCCTGCGAGTCCTGCGCCTTCCTGGTGCCGCTCGCCGGCTCCCTGAAGCAGGCGTTCGGCGTCTGCGCCAACGAGTTCTCCCCGGCCGACGGCCGGGTCGTCTCCCTCGCGTACGGCTGCGGCGGCCACTCGGAGGCCGCGATCATGCCGAAGCCGCCGCGGCCCGCGCCGCCGGTCTTCGACTCGACGGCCGTGGACGCCTTCCCCCTCCGCCCGGCCAAGGACTCCGGCTCGACGACGGAACCGGACGAGACCTTCGAGGACCTGGGGCACTCGTAGGGCCGGCCCTCCGCCCGCCGGGGCGCTGAAGGGCCGGAACCCGGAAGCGGAGCCCGCCGGGCACCGGCCCCAGGGGCGGGGCGCCGACGTGCCCTGTCAGCAGGGCAGGGGCGGCGCGCGGTACCTTTCGGGCCCCGGGACTCAGGGTCCCGGGACCGCACCCCCCCGCAGAGTGGAGTCAGACGTGAGCGTCAGCGTCCGGACGACGACCGACGGAACCGACCCCTTCGGCACCGCACGGCTCCGGCGGGGCGTGCTCGACGCCTGGGGCGCCTCGCCCGCCCGGTTCCGCGAGGACGCCAACGCCGAGGAGGACCTCGCCCTCGGCGGCTACCGCGACCGCCTCGTCGTCGAACTCGCCCAGAACGCCGCCGACGCCGCCCACCGCGCCGGCGTCACCGGCCGCCTCCGCCTCACCCTGCACCCCGCCGACCACGAGGGCCCCGCGGTCCTCGCCGCCGCCAACACCGGCGCCCCGCTGGACGCCGCCGGCGTGGAGTCGCTGTCCACGCTCCGCGCCTCCGCCAAGCGCGAGCAGACCCACGGCGCCGTCGGCCGCTTCGGCGTCGGCTTCGCCGCCGTCCTCGCGGTGACCGACGAACCCGCCGTCCTCGGCCGGCACGGCGGCGTCCGCTGGTCCCTCGCCGAAGCCCGCGAACTCGCCGCGGAGGCCGCCCGGTACAGCCCCGGCCTCGGCGACGAACTGCGCCGCCGCGACGGCCACGTACCCCTCCTGCGCCTCCCCCTCCCCGCCGAGGGCAGCGCCCCCGACGGCTACGACACGGTCGTCGTCCTCCCCCTCCGCGACGCCGCCGCCCGCGACCTCGCCGAACGGCTCCTCTCCTCCGTCGACGACGCCCTGCTCCTCACCCTCCCCGGCCTCGCCGAACTCGTCGTCGAGACGGCGGAGGGCGTACGGACCCTCCGTCGCTCCGACGACGACGGCTACGTCCGCATCGACGACACGGCCACCGACACGGCCACCGGCGCCACCGCCGCCACCGGCACCCACCGCTGGCGGACCGTCTCCCACGGTGGACCGCTCGACGCCGGACTGCTCAAGGACCGCCCGGTCGAGGAGCGGCTCCGCCCCCACTGGTCCGTCACCTGGGCCGTACCCGTGGACGCCGAAGGAGCTCCGCTCCACCCCCGTACGAGCCCCGTCGTGCACGCCCCCACGCCCACCGACGAGCCGCTCGGCCTCCCCGCCCTCCTCATCGCGTCCCTGCCCCTCGACACCGCGCGGCGGCACCCGGCACCCGGACCGCTCACCGACTTCCTGGTGCAGCGCGCCGCCGACGCGTACGCCGAACTCCTCGCCGACTGGCAGCCGGTGACGACCGCCACCCTCGGCCTCGTCCCCGGCCGGCTCGGCAAGGGCCCCCTCGACGGGGCGCTGCGCGAGGCGGTCCTCGACCGGCTGCCGAGGGTCGCGTTCCTGGCGCCCGCCGCCCCGTCCGAGGAACTCCCGGCGCTCCGACCGATCGAGGCCGAGGTCGTGGAGGGCGCGGGCGCGGAGACGGTCGACGTCCTCGCGGAGGTCTTCCCGACGCTCCTCCCGGCCGGTCTGGAACGGCGGCCGGAACTCCGCACGCTCGGCGTCGGCCGGGTCCCCCTCACCGAGGCGATCGACCGCCTCGCCGGGGTGGACCGGCCCCCGACGTGGTGGTGGCGGCTCTACGACTCCCTCGCCGGCGTCGACCCGGACCGCCTGACGGGCCTCCCGGTCCCGCTGGCGGCGCCGGACCAGGAGGAGGGAGCCCGGATCCGTACGGCGATCGGCCCCCGCCAGGTCCTCCTGCCGCAGGACCGCACCCCCGCCGAACTGACCAGGCTCGGCCTGAAGGTGGCCCACCCCGAGGCCGCCCACCCGCTCCTGGAGAAGCTCGGCGCCCTGCCCGCCACGCCCCGCGCGGTCCTGACGACCCCGCAGGTACGGGCGGCGGTCGCGGCCTCCCTCGACGCGGGCGAGATCTGGGACGAGGACGCGCTGGACGCGGAGGAGCTGGCCGACACGGTCCTCGCCCTCGTCCGGGACGCGGAACTCGACCCCGGTGACGAGCCCTGGCTCGGCGCGCTCGCCCTCCCCGACGAGGACGGCGAACTCTCCCCCGCGGCCGAACTGGTCCTCCCCGGCTCCCCCTTCGCCGCCGTCATGCGCGAGGACGAACTCGCCCACGTCGACGCCGACCTGGCCGCCCGCTGGGGCGAACAGCCCCTCGCCGCCTGCGGGGTCCTCGCGAACTTCGCCCTCGTCCGCGCCACCGACCTGCTCCTCGACCCGGACGAGGTCGAACCCCGCGAGGGCGACTACCCGGAGCCGGACGACGCCGGACTCCTCGACGCGGTCGACGTGTGGTGCGAGGACGTCCTCGACCGGCTGCCGGAGTCGCCGGTGCCACCGGTGGCGACGGAGATCGTGGCCGTACGGGACCTGGACCTCGTCGACGACGAGTCCTGGCCGCAGGCCCTTTCCCTCCTCGCGCAGCCCCCGCTCCGTGACGCCCTCACCCAGCCCGTACGCGTCCTCCTCCCGGACGGCACGACGGAGACGGTCCGCTCGTACACGGCGTGGTGGCTCCGCGACCACCCGGTCCTGGACGGCCGCCGCCCGGCGGGACTGCGCGCGGCGGGCTCCGACCCCCTCCTGATCGGCCTGTACGACTCCGCCGACGCGACCGGCTTCGAGGACGAACAGGTCCTCCGGGCCCTGGGCGTCCGCACCTCGGTGGCGGCGTTGCTGGACGAGCCGGGCGGCGCGGCGGAACTCCTGACCCGCCTGGCGGACCCGGACCGCGAGGTGTCGGCCACCCAACTCCACGCCCTGTACACGGCCCTGGCCGACCTGGACCCCGACCAGGTGACGCTCCCCGACGAACTGCGGGCGGTCGTGGACGGCACCCTCGTCGTCGTCGACGCGTCGGAGGCCCTGGTGGCCGACGCCCCGGACCTCCTGCCCCTGACGGGGGGCCTGCCGCTGCTCCCGGTGTCCCCGTCACGCGCGGCGGACCTGGCGGAGCTGTTCCAGGTGCGGCGGCTGAGCGAGGCCGTGGAGGCGCAGGTCACGACAGTGGGCGAGGAGCACGAGGTCCCGCCGTCGGTCCACGCCCTCCTGGGCCCGTCGACGCCGGCCTCGTACATCGAGCACGAGGAACTCCACGCGGGCGGAGCGGAACTCGACTGGCGCCGCACCCCGGACGGCGTCGTCCACGCCTCCACCCTGGAGGGCGTGGCGGCCGGCCTGGCCTGGTCGGCCGGCCAGTGGCCCCGCCGCTTCGAGGTGGCGGCCCTCCTGGAGGACCCGTCGAGGACGACGGAACTGGCGAGGGACCGCTGGTTCGACTGACGGGGCGGCCCGGGTCCGCCGCGGGGCGAACTCGGGCGTGCGAAACGGAAGGATGAGGTGGTTCCCCCCGTTTGACTCGACAGAACCGTCCGCAGTCGGCGTTCGTCGTTCATACAGAGAGGGAACCGCCGTGAAGGTAGAGATCTGGTCGGACATCACCTGCCCCTGGTGCTACGTCGCCCAGGCCCGGTTCGAGAAGGCGCTGGCCGTCTTCCCGCACCGGGACTCCGTCGAAGTGGTGCACAAGTCGTACGAGTTGGAGCCGGGGCGGGCCAAGGGCGACGTGGAGCCCATCATCAAGGTGCTCATGAAGGGGAAGGGGTGGTCCGAGGCGCAGGCGCTCGCCAACGAGCGGAACCTCACCGTCCAGTCCCTCGGCGAGGGGCTGCCGTACGTCGCCGGGCGTGACCACGGGAGCACCTTCCACATCCATCGGCTGCTGCACTTCGCCAAGGCCCGCGGCAAGCAGCACGAGCTCGTGAAGGCGCTCTACCGGGCCAACTTCGCCGAGGAGGAGTCGATCTTCGCCGACGACGAGCGGCTCGTCGCGCTCGCTGCCGAGGTCGGGCTCGACGCCGACGCCGCCCGGGGCGTGCTCGCAGCCCCGAACGCCTACGCCGACGACGTCCGCGCCGACGAGCGCGAGGCTTCCCAGCTCGGGGTCGCCGGCGTGCCGTTCTTCGCCTTCGACCGGCAGTACGGCGTTTCCGGCGCCCAGTCCACCGAGGCTTTCACCCGGGCGCTCACCCAGGCCTGGGGCGACCGTTCCCCCCTCCGGGCCGTCGACGGCGCCGACGACGCCCATGCGTGCGGACCGGACGGGTGCCCTGTCCCGCACTGAGGCGGCACAAGCGCACAGGGGCGGCCCTCCACCCCCTGCGGGGCCCCGACCAGCGGGTGGTGGGGCGTGGACACCGAGCCCAGGACGGTGGAGAGAAAGAAAAAAGCACCCAACCCC
>NZ_JBHXRW010000051.1:0-49140 GCF_042716635.1 Streptomyces sp. NPDC058664
GGGGGACCCTGTGGGAGAGTAGGACACCGCCGAACAATCATTGTGGGAAAGCCCCGCACCTTCTGGTGCGGGGCTTTTCTGCGTTTACAGGCCGGCACCCTTTTCGGGGGCGGGACGCCGGGTGTCAGAGGCGGCCGGCGGCCTTGAGGGCGAGGTAGGCGTCGGCCAGGGCGGGGGCGAGGGTGTCGGGGGCGGCGTCGACGACCGTGACACCGCGGCGCTTGAGCTGGTCGGCCGTACGGGAGCGCTGGGATGTCGTCTGGGTCGCTGCCGCAGCCTCGTAGACGCCGTCGATCGTGCCGCGAGTTGCCGTCATCCGGGCGATGTGGGGATCGGCCACGGAGGCCACCAGGACCGTGTGGCGCTGGGCGAGCTGAGGCAGGACCGGGAGGAGGCCCTCTTCGATCGGGGCCGCGTCGAGGCTTGTCAGCAGGACGATCAGTGAGCGGCGAGGAGCGCGCGCGAGGGCGGTCGCGGCCAAGCCGCGGGCGTCGGTCTCCACCAGCTCGGGCTCGAGCGGGGCGAGGGCGCTGATCACGGCAGGGAGGACGTCGGCGGCGGAGCGGCCCTGAACCTGGGCGCGGAGGCGCCGGTCGTAGGCCAGGAGGTCCACGCGGTCACCGGCACGGGAAGCGAGCGCGGTGAGGAGGAGAGCCGCGTCCATGGAGGCGTCCAGGCGAGGAACGTCGCCGACGCGGCCGGCCGAGGTGCGGCCGGTGTCGAGCACGATGAGGATGTGACGGTCGCGCTCGGGGCGCCAGGTGCGGACGGCGACCGTGCTCTGGCGGGCGGTGGCACGCCAGTCGATCGAGCGGGTGTCGTCGCCGGGGACGTACTCGCGGAGACTGTCGAACTCGGTACCTTCGCCGCGGGTCAGCACGCTGGTGCGGCCGTCGAGTTCACGGAGCCTGGCCAGGCGGGACGGCAGGTGCTTGCGGCTCGTGAAGGGCGGCAGGACGCGAACGGTCCAGGGGACCTCGTGGTTGCCCTGGCGGGCCGCGAGGCCGAGGGGGCCGTAGGAACGGACCGTGACCCGTTCGGCCCGGCGGTCACCGCGACGGGTCGGGCGCAGGGTCGTGGTGAGACGGCGGCGTTCCCCGGCGGGGACGGTGAGTCGTTGGCGTGAGGCGGCCTGCTCGGTGCCGGAGAGCCAACTGCTGGGCGGCCAGGCGTCGCGGAGCTGGGCGCGGAGAGTGCGGCGGGATGGGTTGGTGACGGTGAGCTGGACGTCCGCCACGTCACCGAGTCGAACGGATGTATCACCACTTCGGGTGAATTGGAGTGTTCGTACTGGCGCCGCCAGGGCGTAGTCGCACAGAATTGCGAGGGAGAGGGGTGCGTTCACCGCGAGCATCCCCGCCCAGCTGGGGGCGAGGATGCCGACGGGGAGCGATCCGAGGGCGGCGAGCAGCGCGGTTCGTCCGGTGAGGGCCATGGGGCGCCGTTCTCAGCGGGGGACGGGGACGTGGGCGAGGATCGAGTTGATGACGGAGTCGGGGGTGACCCCCTCCATCTCGGCCTCGGGCCGCAGGTGGATGCGATGTCGCAAGGTGGGGAGAGCGAGGGCCTTCACATCGTCCGGGGTGACGTAGTCCCGGCCGGTGAGCCAGGCCCAGGCGCGGGCGGTGGACAGCAGAGCGGTGGCGCCTCGGGGGGAGACCCCGAGCGCGAGTGAGGGGGAATCACGCGTGGCACGGCAGATATCGACGACGTAGCCGGCGATCTCGGAGGAGACCGAGACCTTGGCGACGGCCGCCCGGGCGGCTTCGAGCTCGGCGGGGCCCGCGACGGGGCGGACACCGGCGGCCTTCAAGTCGCGGGGGTCGAAGCCCTCGGCGTGACGGGTGAGGACCTGGATCTCGTCCGCGCGTGAGGGCAGAGGGACCGTCAGCTTGAGGAGGAACCGGTCCAGTTGGGCCTCTGGGAGGGGATAGGTGCCCTCGTACTCGACGGGGTTCTGGGTCGCGGCCACCAGGAAGGGCTCGGGCAGGGCGCGTGGGGTGCCGTCGACCGTGACCTGGCGTTCCTCCATCGCCTCCAGGAGGGAGGCCTGGGTCTTCGGGGGCGTGCGGTTGATCTCGTCGGCGAGCAGGAGGTTGGTGAAGACCGGGCCGGGCTGGAAGGAGAACTCGGATGTCCGGGTGTCGTAGACCAGGGAGCCGGTGACATCGCTCGGCATGAGATCGGGGGTGAACTGGACGCGCTTCGTGTCCAGTTCGAGTGCGGCGGCGAGCGAGCGGACCAGCAGGGTCTTGGCGACGCCGGGCACGCCTTCGAGGAGGACGTGTCCCCGGCAGAGCAGGGCGACGACGAGACCGGTGACGGCGGGGTCCTGGCCGACCACGGCCTTCGCGATCTCGGTGCGCAGGGCCTCCAGGGAGGCGCGGGCGCTGACCGAGTCCGTAGCGGTCTCGGGGGTCGGGGCGCTCATGAGGTGCGTACCTCTCTTTCGAGGGCGTCGAGTTGGTCCGCCAGGCGGATGAGAGTGGCGTCGTCGGCGGGAGCCGGGCCGAAGAGAAGGTTCCTGGGGTCCGCGGTGGTCTCGGGGAGACGGGCGGAAAGCGCGGGGAGGAGGCGCTCGGAGGAGTGGGCGTCCTGGGCGGGGACGCCGAGCACGGGGGCGATCCGGGTCCGGGTCGCGGTGCGCAGGACGGAGGCGGCGCGGTCACGGGCGTTCGCCTTGCGGTAGAGGCGGGCGCGGCCCTCGGTGGCCTCGGAGGCTCGGAGGGCGACGGGGAGTTGCTCGGTCACCAGGGGGCCGAGACGGCGGCCGCGCCAGATGGCGGCGAGCAGGGCCGCGATCGCGAGTTGGAGTGTGCCCCAGAGCCAGCCGGAGGGGATGAGGGAGAGGAAGTTGCCCGTGGTGTCGTCGTCGGATGTGTCGGCGGCGGCGGAGGCATCGGAGAGGGAGGGGAGGTACCAGACGAGATGGGGGCGGGAGCCGAGGAGTTGCAGGGCGAGCGAGGCGTTGCCCTGCTGGTCGAGACGGTCGTTGTAGAGGATGTCGGGCGAGCCGAGGAGGACGGTGTCGGAGGTACCGGGGCCGGGGACGCGGACCAGGGACGGCAGGTCGTCGGAGGGGTAGCAGGCTTCGGCGTCCGTGTCGGGGCCGGTGACGTAGCGCTCGCCGCCGAGGTCGACGCTGCCGGCGCGGGTGGCCGCCCCCAGAGTGCAGGAGGGGGAGCGGTTCCCCACAGGCGTGCTGGTGGCGGTGGTGACCCCTGGAGCCAGGACGGAGAGGGAGGGGGCGCCTGCGCCGAGGAGGACGGTGCGGCCGGTGGATCCGGCGATGGACCGGCGGAGCGTGGACTGTTGGGTCTCCGTCAGCAGGTCGGGTGCGGTGACCAGGAGGGTGCTCGTGGTGTCGGTCGCGCCCGTGGCCTCGTCGAGGGTGGTGGCGAGGGTGATCATGACGCCACGGGCCTTGAGGAGTTCGGCGACCGCTCGGCTGCCGTGGGGGTCGGCGGAGCGGGGGTCGAGCGCGCCGTGGGAGTCGGTGGACCGCACGGTCGCGAGGACGATGCCGCCGATGAGGACGAGGGCGAGGACGAGGACCGTGCCCCGGGCACGGGTCCAGAGCCGGCGGGGGGAGAGGGCGGTCGACGTGGTGCTGGTGGCCGGGCGGCTCATGCGGGCGTTCCCGTGGAGGCGGTGTCGAGGATGGGACGGGTCCGCTCCAGGGCGGTGTCCAGTTCCTCGATGCGGCGGTACGCGGTCTCGTCGGCGGTGCGACCGCCGTATGTGACGTCGTCGAAGGCGCGGGCCGCGAGGCGCAGTTCGTCCGCGTGGGAGGGCAGGGTGCGGCCCGCCTCCGCGGCAGCCTCGTCGGCGGTACGGCCGGGGCGGGGGTCGAGCAGGGTGCGCTCTTCGAGGGAGCGGACGACGGCCCGCATCCGTTCCTGGACCGCCTGGTTCCAGCGGCCGGCGGAGGCGTGTCGGGCGGCGGCGGCCCGGTGGTCGCGGGCGGTGCGGGGGCCGTCCGTGAAGAGGGAGTCGGCGGTGGTGCCGGGTGCCCGGTGGGGGGTGCCGAGGCGCCACCAGAGGGCGGCGGCGAGGGCGGCCACGAACAGGACCACCACGGCGAGTCCGAGGACACCGCCGGGGGTGGCCCCGGACGCGGCGCTGAAGAGGTCGCCGACCCACTCCCAGAAACGGTCGAGGCCGCGCTGGAGGAGGTTCGGGTCGTTCTCGTGGTACATCGGCTTGGACAGCTCCCGTTCCGCCGCCTCGCGGGCGGGGACGCGGGAGATGTCCACCGGTACGTCGTCGGCGGCGGCGTACCGCGCCCATGCCGTGGTGGTTCCCCCCGTGACCGTCACGGCATCAGCCTCCGACGGCCTGGTCGCCCGGTGCGGGGCCGTAGCCGGGGAGGCCCGCGGCCCGTGCCAGTTCGAGGTCCAGGGCTTCGCGGCGGATGCGCTGGTCCACGTAGAGGAGCACCGTGACACCGGCCGAGATGGGGTAGGTGATCGCGCCGGTGATCACTCCGCCGATGCCGGTGACGATCAGGAACGGCCAGCCGAAGGTGCTGGACGAGCCGGAGAGCAGGCCGGAGAAGCCGTCGCCGTCGACAGCGATGCCGATCATCGTGAACGGGATCGCGATGATCATCGTGAAGACGAAGATCAGCAGCTGGGTGAGGAGGGTGATGCCGAAGATCCGCCACCACGCGCCCTGGACCAGCTTGGCCGAACGCTTCAGCGAGGCGATCACGCCCTGGCGCTCCAGTATCAGAGCGGGGGGAGCGAGGTTGAAGCGGATCATGAGCCAGATGGCCGCGGTCAGGGAGCCGAGGCCTCCGAGGAGGACCAGTGCGACGCCCGCGCCGCCGCCGATCAGGACTCCGGGGAGTACGCCGACGAGGACGATTCCCGCGCTCAGGGCCGCGATCAGCAGAGTGAGGCCGAGGAGCTGGAGAAGGCGGGGACGGGCCTCCTGCCAGGCGGAGCCGAGCGACACCGGACGGCCGAGGATGGCGCGGCTGATGACGACGGTCAGCAGGGCGGCGCAGACCAGGGACGCCATCAGCGTCACCAGCAGGGCCGGGCCCAGGCCGATCAGGGACGACTGGGCCGACTCCAGCGACTGTTCGAGGGCCTCGGCGGGGGTGGCGTCCGGGTTCACCGCCGGGGCCGCGGGGGCGAGATACCGCTGGGCCAGGATGCTGGCGACCTGCGAGATCACCGAGACGGTGACCGAGATCGCCAGTACCGTGCGCCAGTACGTGCGGAGGGTCTTCACCGCGCCGTCGAGGATCTCGCCCATGCCCAGCGGGCGCAGCGGGATCACGCCGGGCTTCGCGGCAGGAGGCCTGCCCCAGTGGCCGTTCGAGTGCGGGGCGTTCCAGCCCGGGCCTCGTACGGGGGCCCGCGGCGGGGGCGGGTTGCCGTGGGTCGGCGGGGACCACCGGCCGGCGGGCGGCTGGTCCTTCGACCACTGAGGGGCGGAGCCGTTCGCGTCGGCCGGAACAGGCCGGGGAACCCCGGAACCGTCCTGGTCGTCGGAGGGGGCGGATCCGGGCGAGGTCCAGCCCGGAGTGTCGTTCACGGTCGTCCACCTCGGAGGAATGGTCGCGGTGCCGGATCGGCGAACCGGCTCGGTCACGGCGGCCGACACCTGGCACGGCGGCGGGCCGGGTGCCATCGTGCCACGCGGGACCCGCCCGTGGGCGGGACCGGTCTTGTCGTTCGTACCTTTGTCCGGACCTTCATTGTGCGAGCGGTAGGCGGCACACTGTGCGGATACCCGATCATCTCGCGCGAACCGTGCGATGGCGGGCCGAGCGGGGCGCGGTCGACGGGATCGCGCTCCGGGCTGGGGGAGGCGCTGTGGGACAGGTCACGGCAGGTAACGATTGGCTAATGGGATGATGTCGATATGAAGGGACGCGTTCTTGTCGTCGACGACGACACCGCACTGGCCGAGATGCTCGGCATCGTGCTGCGGGGTGAAGGGTTCGAGCCGTCGTTCGTCGCGGACGGTGACAAGGCGCTTGCCGCATTCCGGGAGGCCAAGCCTGACCTGGTGCTGCTCGACCTGATGCTGCCCGGAAGGGACGGCATCGAGGTGTGCCGCCTGATCAGGGCCGAGTCGGGTGTGCCGATCGTCATGCTCACGGCCAAGAGCGACACGGTGGACATCGTCGTGGGCCTGGAGTCCGGGGCCGACGACTACATCGTGAAGCCGTTCAAGCCGAAGGAGCTTGTCGCCCGTATCCGGGCACGGCTGCGGCGGTCCGAGGAGCCGGCTCCGGAGCAGCTCACCATCGGTGACCTCGTCATCGACGTGGCCGGGCACTCCGTGAAGCGGGAGGGGCAGTCCATCGCCCTGACCCCGCTCGAGTTCGATCTGCTCGTCGCGCTGGCGCGCAAGCCGTGGCAGGTCTTCACCCGTGAGGTCCTGCTGGAGCAGGTCTGGGGTTACCGGCACGCGGCCGACACCCGGCTGGTGAACGTGCACGTCCAGCGGCTGCGCTCGAAGGTCGAGAAGGACCCCGAGCGCCCGGAGATCGTGGTGACCGTCCGTGGCGTCGGTTACAAGGCAGGACCGAGCTGACATGAGTACAGGCAGTGCTGCTCCGAAGCCCGGGGACCCGGGAGACCGTACGGGGCGGGCTGCCGGACCGGGGCGGGGGGGCTCGCGTTCCGGCCGTCCGCCCCGCGGTGGACGGCTGTTCCAGGACGGGGCGCCGGGTGGACCGGTCCTCCGGCTCTTCGCACGCTGGGTGCGCCGCCCGCTGCTGCCCGCTGTGCGGCTGTGGCGGCGGAACATCCAGTTGCGGATCGTCGCGGGCACCCTGCTGATGTCCCTCGGAGTGGTGCTGCTGCTCGGCTTGGTCGTCATCGGCCAGGTCCGCAACGGTCTGCTCGACGCCAAGGAGAAGGCCGCCCAGAGCCAGGCCGCCGGAGGGTTCTCCGCCGCCCAGGACAGGGCGGCGACCACGTCATCCGCCCCCGGTCAGCAGGACGGCAGGCGGGCCGGCGCTTCCGTGGACTGGCGTTCCACCCTGGTCGAGCAGCTCGCCAGTGGTGGTCAGAGCGCCTTCAACGTGGTGGCGCTCTCCCTCGACACCGGTGACACCGCGAGCCGTGGCGTGCGCGCCTCGGGCGAGGTCGATCCGGCCACCAGCATCCCCGCCGAGCTGCGGCACTCGGTGGCCCAGGGCGCGGGCACGTTCCAGACGTTCGCCAGCATCCACTACACGAACGGCAAGGCGCCCGAGGCCGGTCTCGTGATCGGCAAGCGGCTGAACGACGCCGAGGGCGACCAGTACGAGCTGTACTACATCTTCCCGCTGACCCAGGAGGAGGACTCCCTCACCCTGGTCAAGGGCACCCTGGCGACCGCCGGGCTCTTCGTGATGGTCCTCCTCGGTGCCATCGCCTGGCTCATGGTGCGCCAGGTCGTCACACCCGTACGGATGGCCGCGGGGATCGCCGAACGGCTCTCGGCCGGCCGGCTCCAGGAACGCATGAAGGTCACCGGCGAGGACGACATCGCCCGGCTCGGCGAAGCCTTCAACAAGATGGCGCAGAACCTCCAGCTCAAGATCCAGCAGCTGGAGGAGCTGTCGCGGATGCAGCGGCGGTTCGTCTCGGACGTCTCGCACGAGCTCCGCACCCCGCTGACCACGGTCCGGATGGCCGCGGACGTCATCCACGAGGCCCGGGTCGACTTCGATCCCGTCACCGCGCGCTCCGCCGAACTCCTCGGCGACCAGCTCGACCGCTTCGAGTCGCTGCTCTCCGACCTCCTGGAGATCAGCCGCTTCGACGCGGGCGCGGCGGCTCTGGAGGCCGAGCCGATAGACCTGCGGCAGGTCGTGCGCCGGGTCATCGGCGGCGCCGAACCGCTGGCCGAGCGCAAGGGGACCCGGATCGTGGTCGTCGGCGACCAGCAGCCCGTGGTGGCCGAGGCGGACGCCCGCCGGGTCGAGCGGGTGCTGCGCAATCTCGTCGTCAACGCGGTCGAGCACGGGGAGGGCCGGGACGTCGTGGTGAAGCTGGCCGCCGCGGGCGGGGCCGTCGCCGTCGCCGTACGCGACTACGGCGTCGGGCTGAAGCCGGGCGAGGCCACGCGGGTGTTCAACCGCTTCTGGCGGGCCGATCCGGCCCGTGCGCGCACCACCGGCGGTACCGGTCTCGGCCTGTCCATCGCGGTCGAGGACGCCCGGCTGCACGGCGGCTGGCTCCAGGCCTGGGGTGAGGCCGGCGGCGGTTCGCAGTTCCGGCTCACCCTGCCGCGCACCGCGGACGAGCCGCTGCGGGGCTCCCCGATACCCCTGGAGCCCGAGGACTCGCGGCGCAACCGGGAGCAGGCGGCCACCGGGCGCGCCCAGGAGGACGCCCGTCTCACGGCGGCGGTGCCGGCACAGGCCGTCGGCGACCGGCCGCAGCTTCCCGTACCTCCGAGGCTGCCCGTGCCGCCGCGGGCGACCGTCGACCCGACGGCCCTGCCCGGCAGTGGCGCACGCGTGGTGGCACGGGCGGTGGCGGACGGCGGTGGTGGGGCGGGTCCGGCGACGGCCGACGGACACGGGAACGTGGAGTGGGAGGACGGGACACGTGGGCGCTGACTCCCGGAAGGGGCACGCGGGGCGGGGCTTTCGAGAGGGGTCGGCGACACGGGCGCGGAGTCCGCGCGCGGTGGTGATCGCCGCGTGCGGCGGGCTGCTCGTGACCGGTTGCGCGACGATGCCGGACAGTGGCGACGTGCAGGCCGTCAAGGGGGTCAACCAGGGCGACTCGCAGGTGCGGGTCTACGCCGTCGCGCCCCGGGAGAACGCGACTCCGGACGAGATCGTCGACGGCTTCCTCGAAGCCATGACCAGTGACGACCCCGGCTTCGCCACCGCCCGCAAGTACCTGACGCAGCGGGCCGCGCAGACCTGGAAGCCGGAGCAGAGCATCACGGTGCTCACCACGGCGCCCGTCCGCGACCCCTCCGACCGCCACGCCGACCCCGACAACCAGGGCCGTGCCTACCCGCTCTCCGGCCGCAAGATCGCGACCGTGGACGCACGTCACGCGTACCAGCCGGTCAGCCCCGCCACGTACCTGCAGTCGATCCATGTCGTGCAGCAGCCCACCGCCAACGGCAAGGGCAAGGAGTGGCGCATCGACAGCCTGCCGCCCGGCCTGGTGCTCGGCGAGGCCGACTTCCTCCGCAACTACCGGTCGGTCAACAAGTACTACTTCGCCTCGGGGGAGGACTGGGTCGTCGCCGACCCCGTCTACATCCGCCAGCGGCAGGACCCCGTCACCCGGATGGATCCGGTGACGCAGACGGTCAAGGCGGTCCTCGAAGGTCCCACGAACTGGCTCAAGCCGGCCGTCGACTCCCGCTTTCCCTCCGGTACGGAGCTGAAGAAGGGCGTCACCACGCTGGCGACCGACGACCAGTCCACGCTCAAGGTGCCGCTCAACGCCAAGGCGGACCTGGTGGGTGGTGAGGCGTGCCGGCGGATGGCGGCGCAGCTGCTGTTCACGCTGGGCGGTCTGACGTCCGTACGCGTCGAGCAGGTGGAGCTGCTGGGGTCGTCCGGTCAGTCGCTGTGCCGTCTCGGCAAGGGACAGGCGGCCGAGTTCGCCCCGGTCAGGAATTCGGACCTGGAGGAGAACCCGTACTTCGTCGACGAGCACCACAAGTTGATGATGCTGGCCGTCGAAGGCAGGGAGGCGAACGCGCCCCTGGAGGTGCCCGGCCCGCTCGGCAAGGGCACGACCCCGCTCCGTTCGGTCGCCGTCGACCGGGGCGAGACCCGCGCCGCCGCGGTCGGGGAGAACGGCCGGGATCTCTTCGTCTCCTCCATCACCGCGGAGGAGGACCTGTCGCCGGCGGTTCTGAGTAGCAAGGCCGTCAGGCCCGTCGACCGGCTGTCCGCGCCCAGCTGGGACGGCCGGGGCGACCTGTGGGTCGCCGACCGCGATCCCGCCGCGCCCCAGCTGTGGATGGTGCCCGGTGGCACCGGCGACCCCGTCAAGGTGCGGACGCCGTGGCTGGGGGACGACGCCAGGATCGACTCGCTGCGGGTCTCCGCCGACGGTGTCCGGATCGCCCTGGTGGTCACCCGGGGCGAGCGCACGACCCTGCAGATCGGCCGGGTGGAGCGGCAGACGACGGACGAGGAGCGGGTCGTCTCCGTGCTCGCCCTCCAGCCCGCCGCGCCCCGGATGGAGTCGGTCACGGCCGTCTCCTGGGCCGGGCCGAGCCGGCTCGTCGTCGTCGGCAGGGAGGCGGGTGGCGTCCAGCAGATCCGCTACCTCCAGACGGACGGCTCGACCTCGGCGACCTCGGTGCTCCCCGGTCTCAACGGGGTGACCTCGGTGGCCGCGCCGCAGACCGACTCCATGCCGGTGGTCGCCGACTCCGGCGACGACGGCATCGTGCGGCTGGCCCCCGGCACGAACTGGCAGCCGCTGGTCAAGGACGGCACCTCGCCCGTCTACCCGGGGTAACGACACCGGGGCCCACGGCCTGCGCGGGCCTCTGACCTGACGTACTCCGGTGGTTTTCCACAGGGGTGGCCGGAGGGCTCGCAAAGGCGCACAGTGGAGCCATGCGGGGGTGGTGGCGCGAGATCGCCGGGCTGGTGTTGCCGGTCGCCTGCGGAGGCTGCGGCAGACCGCGCACCGAGCTGTGCCCCGCGTGCGCGACCGCGCTGACCGGGGCGGGAGCGGGACCGCGCAGGGTGCGGCCCTCGCCCGAACCCGCCGGGCTGCCCGTGGTCCACGCGGTCGCGCCGTACGCCGACGCCGTACGGGAACTGCTCCTCGCCCACAAGGAACGTGGGGCGCTCACTCTGGCCCGGCCCCTGGGCGGCGCCCTGGCCCTCGCCGTGGAGGCCGCCGCCGGGGAGGCCGAGGGGCCTTCGACCGGTCCGCTGCTCCTCGTGCCGGTGCCGTCCTCACGGCGCTCCGTGCGGGCGCGTGGTCACGATCCGACGAGGCGGGTCGCCCTTGCGGCGGCGGCCCGACTGCGGTCCTCCGGCCGTCAGGCGCGGGTCGTTCCCGTGCTGCGGCAGCGGCGGTACGTGGCGGATCAGGCGGGGCTCGGGGCGCGCGGACGGCTCGCGAACCTCTCCGGAGCCCTGGAGGTCGTGCCGGGCGGCGGACGGCTTCTCGCGACGGGGAAGGTGGTGCTCGTGGACGACCTGATGACCACGGGGGCCTCGCTGGCGGAGGCGGCGCGCGCCCTCGGAGTCGTACACCACCCGTTCATTCCTGGAATACCGCACGGTTTACCGGGTGGTTTCAGGCAGCGCGGATTCGAACAGCGGGTGGCGGCTGTGATCGCATCCTCTCCCGCTTCGTTCGAAATAAACCGGAACTTGCCAGGAACTTGGATCGTTGCAGGTGGTGAGAGGTGAAAACACCCGAACGGAGGTATGTCGCGGTAGCGGGTGCCGACACCCGTCCGAAGGGGCTATGTTCGGTTGTGAGGAATGGTGAAAGCCATCGCCTCCGACGAATACTGGTTGCGCCTACAGGACAGGAGTTCAGGGCGAATTAACCTCTTGTCGATGGGGTGGGGATCATGTCGACTGGGGAGGAGGAGGTGAAAGTCGCCAAGTCCGAGCTCCGGTAATCCACCGGAGTCTGGTGCAAAGGGAGATGCCCGGCGGCCAAGGAGCCGACCAGGGCGATCCGGGAACGGAGTTCTGCGTGGACATCGTCGTCAAGGGCCGCAAGACCGAGGTGCCCGAGCGGTTCCGCAAGCACGTGGCCGAGAAGCTGAAGCTGGAGAAGATCCAGAAGCTCGACGGCAAGGTGATCAGCCTCGACGTCGAGGTGTCCAAGGAGCACAACCCGCGGCAGGCCGACAGGTCCGACCGCGTGGAGATCACCCTCCACTCCCGAGGCCCGGTGATCCGGGCGGAAGCTGCGGCAGGCGACCCGTACGCAGCGCTCGACCTCGCCAGCGACAAGCTCGAGGCACGACTGCGCAAGCAGCACGACAAGCGGTACACCCGCCGTGGAAACGGCAGGCTTTCGGCGGCGGAGGTCGGGGACGTCGTGCCCGGCGCCGCCCAGTTCAACGGAGACGGCCAACTGGTCGCCGACGAGTCCGACAAGGTGCCCACCACGATGATGGGCTCGATCGAAGTCCAGGGCGAGGGCCCGCTGGTGGTCCGCGAGAAGACCCACCGGGCCGCACCCATGACGCTCGACCAGGCGCTCTACGAGATGGAGCTGGTCGGACACGACTTCTATCTCTTCGTCGACTCCGACACGAAGCAGCCGAGCGTCGTCTACCGGCGACACGCGTACGACTACGGCGTCATCCACCTGGAGGGCGACCCGCTCGCCGAGGCCGGCGGCGCCGGCGGTGCGCTCGGCGGCTGACGGTCGGCACGCACCCCCACATCAGCCCAACCCGCACCTGTTGTCCCACACGGTGCCCCTGGGAGCGCCCTCCGCGCTCCCAGGGGCACCCCGTGTGTCCACGGGGCACGCCGTCGCCGCCCGGGCATGAAATCATGGCGTGCACGCCAACCGGTGCTCTGCGCGTACCGGTTGGAGGACCGGAATCGAATTCAGGCCACGGCCTTCAGGGGGAGGAACGATGGCGGACAGCTTCGGGCCGGTGCTCAGCGGGCGCGAGCACGGTAATGCGGTCCCGGAGGGATCGGATTCGGACAGTGGCACATTCCGCAAGGAGCCCATCCGGGTCCTTGTCGTGGACGACCACGCCCTCTTCCGCCGCGGACTGGAGATCGTCCTCGCGCACGAGGAGGACATCCAGGTCGTCGGCGAGGCCGGTGACGGGGCGGAGGCCGTGGACAAGGCCGCCGATCTGCTGCCCGACATCGTCCTGATGGACGTACGGATGCCCCGGCGCGGCGGTATCGAGGCGTGCACCTCCATCAAGGAGGTGGCCCCCAGCGCGAAGATCATCATGCTGACGATCAGCGACGAGGAGGCCGACCTCTACGACGCGATCAAGGCCGGGGCCACCGGTTACCTCCTCAAGGAGATCTCCACCGACGAGGTCGCGACGGCCATCCGCGCGGTCGCGGACGGCCAGTCGCAGATCAGTCCCTCGATGGCGTCGAAGCTCCTCACCGAATTCAAGTCGATGATCCAGCGCACCGACGAGCGCAGGCTGGTGCCCGCGCCCCGGCTGACCGACCGTGAGCTGGAGGTCCTCAAGCTCGTCGCGACCGGGATGAACAACCGGGACATCGCCAAGGAACTGTTCATCAGCGAGAACACGGTGAAGAACCACGTGCGGAACATCCTGGAGAAGCTCCAGCTGCACTCCCGCATGGAGGCCGTGGTCTACGCGATGCGGGAGAAGATCCTCGAGATCCAGTAGGCGGTGAGGGGCGGGCGGGAGCCGACGGCCGATCGGGCGGGCGCTCAGGCCAGGGCCCGTACCAGCTCCGGTGCGAGCTCGGGGTGGTTCACCCGCTCCGGGACCACCGACACCGTGTCGCAGCCGACCCACTCGGCCGCCTCACGCAGCGCCGTCGCCACCGCCGGCACGGCCTTCGGACCGTCGAGCGTCACCTGCCGGGCGACGAGCGTCCTGCCCTCGCGCGCGGGATCCACCCGGCCGACCAGCCGGCCTCCGGCGAGGACCGGCATCGCGAAGTAGCCGTGCACCCGCTTCTGCTTCGGCACGTACGCCTCCAGGCGGTGCGTGAAGCCGAAGATCCGCTCCGTGCGGGGGCGCTCCCAGATCAGCGAGTCGAACGGCGAGAGCAGCGTCGTACGGTGCCGGCCGCGCGGCTCCGTGGCCAGCGCCGCCGGGTCCGCCCAGGCGGGCTTCCCCCAGCCCGCCACCGTGACCGGCACGAGCCCCGTCGTCTCGATCACCGCGTCGAACTGCTCGCCCTTGATCCGGTGGTAGTCGGCGATGTCCGCGCGCGTGCCCACGCCCAGAGCCTCCCCGGCCTGCCGCACCAGACGCCGCACGCACTCCGTGTCGTCCAGGTCGTCGTGGAGCAGGGCCCGCGGGATCGCCCGCTCGGCCAGGTCGTACACCCGCTTCCAGCCGCGCCGCTCTACCACGACCACCTCGCCGAACATCAGCGCGCGCTCGACGGCGATCTTGGTTTCGGACCAGTCCCACCACTCGCCCTTGTTCTTCGCGCCGCCCAGTTCGGTCGCCGTCCGCGGTCCCTCGTCCCGGAGCTGGTCGATGACCTTGTCGTACGCCCCTGCCGAGAGGTCGTGGTACCAGTGCGGGCGGTCGCGGTAGGCGCGGCGGCGGAAGGCGAAGTGCGGCCACTCCTCGACGGGCAGGACGCACGCGGCGTGCGACCAGTACTCGAAGGCGTGCGCCTCCGTCCAGTACGCGTTCTCCACCGTCGTACGGCCCACGGCGCCCAGGCGTGCGTACGGGATGAGTTCGTGCGAGCGGGCCAGGACCGAGATGGTGTCGAGCTGGACCTGGCCGAGCGACCGGAGCACCCCGCGCACCCCGGCCCTGCGGTCGGGCGCGCCCAGGAACCCCTGGGCGCGCAGCGCGATCCGGCGGGCTTCGTCGGCGGACAGTTCGGCGGCGGGGCGCGGCGCAGTCGTCATGTTCCGCACCCTAGGCCCCGGCACTGACAGTCAGACCGCCTCGGCCGGACGCTCGGGGGCGGGGAGGTAGGGCAGGGGGCTCGGGAGGCCGAAGTCGGAGGGGAGCAGGGCACCGACCCAGGCGTCCCGGAGCGTGCCCTTGTTGGCCAGGCCGGCGCGCTGGGCGCCCTCCATCACGAAGCCGACGCGCTCGGCCACCGCACGCGAGCCGACGTTGCCCACCTCGGCGCGCCACACCAGGCGGGTGCAGCCGAGCGCGGTGAAGGCCCAGTGAGCGAGGGCCCGGACGGTCTCCGTCATGTAGCCGCTGCCGCGGTGCTCCCTGCCCAGCCAGTAGCCGACCTCCCAGACGCCCGTGCCGCGACTGCTGAGGGTGACGACGGCGAGCAACGGGCCGCCGGCCAGCTGTTCGACGGCGAAGGTGTACTCGGTGTCCTCACGCCAGCCGTCGGGCACGATCCGGTTCAGGAAGAGCTCGGCGTCCTGTCGCGTATAGGGATCGGGGACGACGGTCCAGCGCCGGATGTCCGGGTCCTGACAGACGGCGTACACCGCGTCGACGTCCTCGGGGACGAAGTTCCGCAGCCGCAGTCGGTCCGTGGTGAGGGTGATGGGATCCATGCCGGGATTGTGGTGACCTCGCGGACAGGAAGCGAACACTTTTCGGATGGGGCGGCACCTTCCGCCCACCTCGTGCGTTCTCTTTCCGGGCGGACGTACGGCTCCGGCACTGTGGGCCTCCCTTCGCGAGGGCGGTCTCGCTTACGATGGCCGTTGCGGTGGGGACCACCTGCCGTGCCCGCGCTCGCGTCCATGACAAGACCCAGTGCCAGGCCCGACCGGCAAGGAGACCAGCCTCAGTGTCCGTCTTCAACAAGCTCATGCGTGCAGGCGAAGGAAAGATCCTGCGCAAACTGCACCGCATCGCGGACCAGGTCAACTCCATCGAAGAGGACTTCGTCAACCTCTCCGACGCCGAGTTGCGGGCGCTCACCGATGAGTACAAGCAGCGGTACGCCGACGGCGAGAGCCTCGACGACCTGATGCCCGAGGCCTTCGCGACGGTGCGCGAGGCCGCCAAGCGTGTTCTCGGTCAGCGCCACTACGACGTCCAGCTGATGGGTGGCGCCGCGCTCCACCTCGGCTACGTCGCCGAGATGAAGACCGGTGAGGGCAAGACCCTCGTCGGCACCCTCCCGGCGTACCTCAACGCGCTCTCCGGCAAGGGCGTCCACCTGATCACGGTGAACGACTACCTGGCCGAGCGCGACTCCGAGCTCATGGGCCGGGTGCACAAGTTCCTCGGCCTGACGGTCGGCTGCATCCTCGCCAACATGACGCCGGCCCAGCGCCGCGAGCAGTACAACTGCGACATCACGTACGGCACGAACAACGAGTTCGGCTTCGACTACCTCCGCGACAACATGGCGTGGTCCAAGGACGAGCTCGTCCAGCGCGGCCACAACTTCGCCTGTGTCGACGAGGTCGACTCCATCCTCGTCGACGAGGCCCGTACGCCGCTGATCATCTCCGGCCCGGCCGACCAGGCGACGAAGTGGTACGGCGACTTCGCCAAGCTCGTCACCCGCCTCAGCAAGGGCGAGCCCGGCAACCAGCTCAAGGGCATCGAGGAGACCGGCGACTACGAGGTCGACGAGAAGAAGCGGACCGTCGCGATCCACGAGGCCGGTGTCGCCAAGGTCGAGGACTGGCTGGGCATCGACAACCTCTACGAGTCGGTGAACACCCCGCTCGTGGGCTACTTGAACAACGCCATCAAGGCGAAGGAACTGTTCAAGAAGGACAAGGACTACGTCGTCATGGACGGCGAAGTCATGATCGTCGACGAGCACACCGGCCGTATCCTCGCCGGCCGCCGCTACAACGAGGGCATGCACCAGGCGATCGAGGCCAAGGAGGGGGTGGCGATCAAGGACGAGAACCAGACCCTCGCCACGATCACCCTGCAGAACTTCTTCCTCCTGTACGACAAGCTCTCCGGCATGACCGGTACGGCCATGACCGAGGCCGCCGAGTTCCACCAGATCTACAAGCTGGGCGTCGTCCCGATCCCCACGAACAGGCCGATGATCCGCAAGGACCAGTCCGACCTGATCTACCGGACCGAGGTCGCCAAGTTCGCCGCCGTCGTCGACGACATCGCGGAGAAGCACGAGAAGGGTCAGCCGATCCTCGTCGGCACGACCTCCGTCGAGAAGTCCGAGTACCTCTCGCAGCAGCTCTCCAAGCGCGGCGTGCAGCACGAGGTCCTCAACGCCAAGCACCACGACCGTGAGGCGAGCATCGTCGCCCAGGCCGGCCGCCGCGGCGCCGTCACCGTCGCCACGAACATGGCCGGCCGCGGTACGGACATCAAGCTCGGCGGCAACCCGGACGACCTCGCCGAGGCCGAGCTGCGTCAGGCCGGCCTCGACCCGGTCGAGCACGTCGAGGAGTGGGCCGCGGCCCTCCCCGGCGCCCTGGAGCGGGCCAAGAAGGCGGTGCAGGCGGAGTTCGAGGAGGTCAAGGACCTCGGCGGGCTGTACGTGCTGGGCACCGAGCGCCACGAGTCCCGCCGTATCGACAACCAGCTGCGCGGTCGTTCCGGCCGTCAGGGCGACCCCGGCGAGTCCCGCTTCTACCTCTCCCTCGGCGACGACCTGATGCGCCTGTTCAAGGCGCAGATGGTCGAGCGCGTGATGGCCATGGCCAACGTGCCGGACGACGTGCCGATCGAGAACAAGATGGTCACCCGCGCCATCGCCTCCGCGCAGTCGCAGGTCGAGACCCAGAACTTCGAGACCCGCAAGAACGTCCTGAAGTACGACGACGTCCTCAACCGGCAGCGCCAGGTCATCTACGCCGAGCGCCGCCGCGTCCTGGAGGGCGAGGACCTGCACGAGCAGATCCAGCACTTCATGGACGACACGATCGACGACTACATCCGCCAGGAGACCGCCGAGGGCTTCGCGGAGGAGTGGGACCTCGACCGCCTGTGGAACGCCTTCAAGCAGCTCTACCCGGTGAAGGTCACCGTGGAGGAGCTGGAGGACGCGGCCGGGGACCGGGCGGGCATCACCGCCGAGTTCATCGCCGAGTCCATCAAGAGCGACATCCACGAGCAGTACGACTCGCGGGAGAAGCAGCTCGGCTCGGACATCATGCGTGAGCTGGAGCGGCGCGTGGTCCTGTCCGTCCTGGACCGCAAGTGGCGCGAGCACCTCTACGAGATGGACTACCTCCAGGAGGGCATCGGCCTGCGCGCCATGGCGCAGAAGGACCCGCTGGTCGAGTACCAGCGCGAGGGCTTCGACATGTTCACCGCCATGATGGAGGGCATCAAGGAGGAGTCCGTCGGCTACCTGTTCAACCTGGAGGTCCAGGTCGAGCAGCAGGTCGAGGAGGTCCCGGTGCAGGCGAGCGCTCCCTCGCTCACCAAGGAGGACGCCGTCCCCGCCCCCGCCGGGCGTCCGGAGATCCGCGCCAAGGGGCTCGACGCCCCGCAGCGGCCGGACCGGCTGCACTTCTCCGCGCCGACCGTGGACGGCGACGGCGGTGTCGTCGAGGGAGACTTCGCCTCCGACGACTCGGACTCCGGTGACGGGATGACCCGTGCGGAGCGGCGCAAGGCGCAGAAGAACGCGAGCGGTGGGCGTCGCCGCAAGAAGTGACGTCGTGCCGCTGAGGCGGTGCCGGTGAGCCGTTGAGGCTCGTCGTGGTGTGCGGAGGGGTCGGTCGCCCGGTGGGCGGCCGACCCCTCCGGCGTGTGTGAGGGGGTGGTCGGCCTGTTCGTCATGCGTTCGTCACGCGTGGTGGGGCGTCGGGGCTTTCGTGCCGAGGCCGTCGAGCTCGACCGCGGCGCAGCGCCAGCGCTGGTCGGCGCCGCGCTCGAGGCGGAACGCCATCGCCCGTACGCGGGGCCCGGTGGCGATCGTCGCGAAGGCCTCCACCGCCGTCCGGTCGGCGTCCACCTGGACCGAGCAGCGGCGCAGGACCGGGCGGGGGCCGAGCGAGCGCAGGGGCGTCTCCGGGGCGATCCGGACCAGCTGCTCGTACGCCTCGCCGACGGTGTGGCCGAGCATCCAGTGGACCGGCCGCTCCCCGCTGAGCACGGCGAGCAGGCGCTCGGCGAAGACGGTGTGCGGGGGGAGCGCGCGGGGCGGGGCCGGAGCCGTGGCAGGGGTGCGGGGGTGGCTGCCCGCGGGGCCGCGCGGGCGGGTGCCGGCGGGACCGCCGGGGGCGGTGCGGGGGCGGGGGGTACGGGGACGGGTGGCCGCCGCCCTGGTCGGCAGCGGGAGGGGGAGCGGTTGCGGCTGGGCGGCGGTCGGCGCGGGCGGCGTGGGCGCGGGTGTCGCGGTGGCGAGCGTGGTGGTCATGGCGGTCCCCTGTCGTTGTGTAACCGACTGATACCAGTCAGTAACTTCCGTTGGGGATCTTGTACGGGCGGGCTCGGGGCGCTCGCAAGGAGCTCGCGGCGGCGGGGTGAGCCGAAAGGTGAATCACCTATCCGGGTGACGCGGCGGAAAATCGGCTCTCCGGGGTCCGGAGAAGCACCTCCCCCGGTGGACGCCGGCGGGGACCGGCCGGGAACCCCGAAGGGGGACTCCGCACGTATCCTGAGGGCTCTCCGTCTACGAAAGAGCGGCCAGCAATGCGCGCGTACGTCCCCCTGACCCTCCCCGGTCTCGCACAGGCGCACAAGGCGGGCGAGCTGGGCCCCGGCCCGCTGACGGCCTACGCCGTCACCCCCGCCCTGCGCGAGTGGTACGTCTCCGACGACATCGAGGAACTGGAGTACGCGGCGCTCAACCGGGCCGCGTCCGCCTCCCTGCGTCTCCTCGCGGGCGACCCCGGCGCGCCCCGGCGCCGGATCGTCGTCGCCGTCGACGTGGCCGACAAGGACGCGACCATGGACCCCGACCGCGGGCTCGACGCCGGCTCCATCGGCGAGGTCCGGATCGCCGGGTCCGTGCCGCTCGCCAGGGCGGCCGCGGTGCACGCCGACGCGGACGACGCGGAGCCGGACGTGACGGCCGCCGCCGACGCGCTGGGAGCGGCGGACCAGGGTGACGACGACGCGCGGTTCGTCGTGGACGGGGCCGAGGACCACGAGCTGCTGTGGTTCGGGGTGCAGGAGATCCCGGGGCTGCTGGGCTGATCGGCCCGGACCCACCGCCGAGTCTTCGCTGTCGGTGCGGCCGGGTACCTTCTTCGGCATGGGGAAGCACGACGGCTCGCGCGGCAAACACCTGGTCTGGGACTGGAACGGCACACTGCTCGACGACACCGGGGCGACGAACGCGGCGTTCGCCGAGCTCGGGCTCGAGCCGATCACCCTGGAGCGGTACCGCGAGCTGTACACGGTGCCGGTGCCCAAGTTCTACGAGCGACTCATGGGGCGGCTGCCCACCGACGCCGAGTGGATCGTCATGGACGGCGTCTTCCACCGGCACTACTGGGAGCGGGCCGAGAACTGCGGGCTGACCTCCGGTGCCGCGGAGCTGCTCGCGGCGCGGCAGGCGTCCGGGTTCACGCAGTCGCTGCTGTCCCTCGCGCCCCACACGGATCTGATACCGCTGGTGCGGCGGCACGGGATCGCCGAGCGGTTCCTGCGGATGGACGGGCGCGTCGACACCTCGACGGACGGGAAGTCCGGGCACATGGTGCGGCACCTCGCGGCGCTCCGCGTCCCCGCGGACCGGGTCGTCGTCATCGGCGACGCGGCGGACGACGCGGTGGCGGCGGCGCATGTGGGGGCTCGGGCGGTGCTCTACACCGGCGGGTCGCACAGTCGGGTGTCGCTGGAGCGGGTGGGGGTGCCGGTGGTGGACTCGCTGGAGGAAGCGGTGGCTGTCGCGGAGGAGCTGGTCTAGCGGGTCGGCTCGGGCCGGTGGGTGGTGCGGTTGCGGGCCGGGTGCGGCCCGGTGGGTGGTTGTCCCACCCTCCCCCAAGCTCTCGGCTTCGCTCGAGCAGGGGGACCCCCATCGCCCTGGGGGTCCCCCCGGACGAAGTCTGGGGGAGGAACGTATGCCCACAACCACCTGGCCGAGCCGGCGATGCCCACAACCACCAGGTACGCGTCAGGCCTTGGTGCGGAGGATCTTCAGGAATTCGCGCATCCAGGTGGGGTGGTCCGGCCAGGCGCGGGAGGAGACCAGGAGGCCGTCGACCACCGCCGCGCTGTCCTGGAAGGTCGCCCCGGCCGCCTGCATGTCGAGTTCGAGCGCCGGGTACGCCGTGACCCGGCGGCCCTCGAGGCCGCCGATCGCCGCCGTCAGGAGCGGGCCGTGGCAGATCTGGGCCACCGGCTTGTCGGCGTCGAAGAAGGCCTTGAGCACCTTGCGGAGCTCCGGGTCGTTGCGCAGGTACTCCGGGGCCCGGCCGCCCGGGATCACCACCGCCACGTACGCGCCCGGGTCGACCTCGGAGAAGGCCAGGTCGGCGGGCCAGGTGTAGCCGGGCTTCTCGGTGTATGTGTCGAAGCCGGGTTCGAAGTCGTGGACGACGAACCGGAGCTGCTTGCGGGCCGGGGCCGCGATGTCGACCTCGTATCCCTCTTCGAGCAGTCGCTGGTAGGGGTACATCACCTCAAGCGACTCCGCCGCGTCACCGGTCACGATCAGGATCTTCGCCATGGCTCTCCCAGATCACAGAGGGTCGGTCTGCCGTGCTGCGCCCATGCTCGGGTACACGCTGCCCGGGGCGGGACACTTTGCCAAGAGGACATGTGTCGCTGTCCATAACGTCAAACTTCCACCCCCTCTTTTGTACACATACGGACCATGACGGCCCGGGGGTCGGGAGCGATAGGCTTTTCCCGTGATCAGCGCTATACGCCGAGGGGGCAATGCAGCCCCCGGCTGCCGCCCGGTCCGCGACAGCGGCCGGGCCGACCGTGCGTTCGCCGATCCTCTCCGTCCGGGCGGGCCGCGCTCCGTGGCCGATAACGACCCGGGCATCTCTCATTCGGGCATAACGTCGTCTTCGACCGGAACACCGTGTCGTGGCGCTGTGCCCTTCCTTCCACCGACGTCACGCAACGGCGCGCGACCAGGAGTCAGAGGACATGCAGACCAAGCTGGACGAAGCCAAGGCCGAGCTGCTCGAGAGGGCCGCCCGGGTAGCTGAGCACAGCCCGGTCGGGGGGCGACTTCCGACGGGCCCGGAGGGTGCCGGGGAGCACTCGGACCGGGACACCGTGCTCGAGTACCTCCAGCGCTACTACCTGCACACCGCGCCGGAGGACCTCGGCGACCGGGATCCGGTCGACGTGTTCGGTGCCGCTCTCTCTCACTACAGGCTCGCGGAGAACCGTCCGCAGGGCACCGCGAACGTCCGTGTCCACACTCCGACGGTCGAGGAGAACGGCTGGACGAGCAGCCACTCCGTCGTCGAGGTGGTCACCGACGACATGCCGTTCCTCGTGGACTCGGTCACCAACGAGCTGTCACGCCAGGGCCGCGGCATCCACGTCGTGATCCACCCGCAGGTCCTGGTCCGCCGTGACGTCGCCGGAAAGCTCATCGAGGTCCTCTCGGCACAGATCCAGGGCGAGCTGCCGCACGACGCGCTCACCGAGTCCTGGATCCACGTCGAGATCGACCGTGAGACCGACCGCGCCGACCTGAAGCAGATCACTGCCGACCTGCTGCGCGTCCTGTCCGACGTCCGCGAGACGGTCGAGGACTGGGAGAAGATGCGCGAGGCCGCCCTGCGGATCGCCGAAGGCCTCCCGGGCGAGCCCACCGCGTCCGACCTGCGGCCGACCGAGGTGGAGGAGGCCCGCGAGCTGCTGCGCTGGCTCGCCGACGACCACTTCACCTTCCTCGGCTACCGCGAGTACGAGCTGGTCGACGGTGACGCCCTGACCGCCGTGCCCGGTACGGGCCTCGGCATCCTGCGCTCCGACCCGCACCACTCGGGCGACGACCAGGGCCACCACGCGCACCCCGTCTCGCCGTCCTTCAGCCGGCTGCCCGCCGACGCCCGTGCCAAGGCGCGCGAGCACAAGCTGCTGATCCTGACGAAGGCCAACAGCCGGGCGACCGTGCACCGCCCCTCGTACCTCGACTACGTCGGTGTGAAGAAGTTCGACGCCGACGGCAACGTCATCGGTGAGCGCCGCTTCCTCGGCCTGTTCTCCTCGGCCGCCTACACCGAGTCCGTCCGCCGGGTCCCGGTCGTCAAGCGCAAGGTCCAGGAGGTCCTGGAGGGCGCCGGCTTCTCGCCGAACAGCCACGACGGCCGCGACCTGCTCCAGATCCTGGAGACGTACCCGCGCGACGAGCTGTTCCAGACGCCGGTCGACCAGCTCCAGGCCATCGTCACCAGCGTCCTGTACCTCCAGGAGCGGCGCCGGCTGCGGCTCTACCTGCGCCAGGACGAGTACGGCCGCTACTACTCGGCCCTCGTCTACCTGCCGCGCGACCGCTACACGACCCGTGTCCGGCTGCGGATCATCGACATCCTGAAGGAGGAGCTCGACGGCACCAGCGTCGACTTCACCGCCTGGAACACCGAGTCGATCCTGTCCCGGCTGCACTTCGTCGTCCGCGTCAAGCCCGGCACCGAGCTGGCGAAGCTCACCGACGCCGACGTCGACCGCATCGAGGCCCGGCTCGTCGAGGCCGCCCGTTCCTGGGCCGACGGCTTCGGCGAGGCGCTGAACGCCGAGTTCGGCGAGGAGCGCGCCGCCGAGCTGCTCCGCCGCTACGGCAACGCCTTCCCCGAGGGCTACAAGGCCGACCACTCGCCGCGTGCGGCCGTCGCCGACCTGGCCCACATGGAGGCCCTCGCCCAAACCAGCGGCTCGGACTTCGCGCTCTCCCTGTACGAGCCGGTCGTCGCGGGCCCCGGCGAGCGCCGCTTCAAGATCTTCAAGACGGGCGACCCGATCTCCCTCTCCGCCGTCCTGCCGGTCCTCAACCGGCTCGGCGTCGAGGTCACCGACGAGCGCCCGTACGAGCTGCGCTGCGCCGACCGTACGCACGCCTGGATCTACGACTTCGGTCTGCGGCTGCCGGCCTCGACGGGCAACGGCGTCGTCTCCTTCGGCGACGACGCCCGGGAGCGGTTCCAGGAGGCCTTCGCCGCCACCTGGAACGGCGAGGCCGAGAACGACAACTTCAACTCGCTCGTCCTCTCCGCCGGTCTCAACTGGCGCGAGGCGATGGTGCTGCGCGCCTACGCCAAGTACCTGCGGCAGGCCGGGGCGACGTTCAGCCAGGACTACATGGAGGACACCCTCCGCAACAACGTCCACACCACCCGGCTGCTCGTCAACCTCTTCGAAGCCCGGATGGCCCCGGAGCGCCAGCGCGCCGGCACCGAGCTGACCGACGGCATCCTGGAGGAGCTGGACGGCGCCCTCGACCAGGTCGCGAGCCTGGACGAGGACCGGATCCTGCGGTCCTTCCTCACCGTCATCAAGGCCACCCTGCGGACCAACTTCTTCCAGAAGAACGAGCGGGGCGAGCGGCACTCCTACGTGTCGATGAAGTTCGACCCGCAGGTCATCCCGGACCTGCCGGCCCCCCGGCCGGCCTTCGAGATCTGGGTGTACTCCCCGCGCGTCGAGGGTGTCCACCTGCGCTTCGGCAAGGTCGCCCGAGGCGGTCTGCGCTGGTCCGACCGCCGTGAGGACTTCCGTACGGAGATCCTCGGCCTGGTCAAGGCGCAGATGGTGAAGAACACCGTCATCGTGCCGGTCGGTGCCAAGGGCGGCTTCGTCGCCAAGCAGCTCCCGGACCCGTCCGTGGACCGTGACGCCTGGCTGGCCGAGGGCATCGCCTCGTACAAGACCTTCATCTCGGCGCTGCTCGACATCACCGACAACCTGGTCGCGGGCGAGGTCGTGCCGCCGGTCGACGTGGTCCGCCACGACGAGGACGACACCTACCTGGTCGTCGCCGCCGACAAGGGCACCGCGACCTTCTCCGACATCGCCAACGGGGTCGCCGAGTCGTACGGCTTCTGGCTGGGCGACGCCTTCGCCTCCGGCGGCTCCGCCGGCTACGACCACAAGGGCATGGGCATCACCGCCCGTGGCGCCTGGGAGTCCGTCAAGCGCCACTTCCGCGAGCTGGGCCACGACACCCAGAGCGAGGACTTCACGGTCGTCGGCGTCGGCGACATGTCGGGCGACGTCTTCGGCAACGGCATGCTGCTGAGCGAGCACATCAGGCTCGTCGCCGCGTTCGACCACCGGCACATCTTCATCGACCCGAACCCGGACGCGGCCGTCTCGTACGCCGAGCGCCGCCGGCTCTTCGAGCTGCCCCGTTCGTCCTGGGCCGACTACGACACGGCGCTGCTCTCGACGGGTGGCGGCATCCACCCCCGCAGCGCCAAGTCGATCCCGGTCAACGCGCACGTCAGGGCCGCCCTCGGCATCGAGGACGGCGTCACCAAGATGACCCCGGCCGAGCTGATGAAGGCGATCCTCCAGGCGCCCGTCGACCTGCTGTGGAACGGCGGCATCGGCACGTACGTCAAGTCCTCCGTCGAGTCGAACGCCGATGTCGGCGACAAGGCCAACGACGCCATCCGCGTCGACGGCCAGGACGTGCGCGCCAAGGTCATCGGCGAGGGCGGCAACCTCGGCGCGACCCAGCTGGGCCGTATCGAGTTCGCCCGCGTCGGCGGCCCCGAGGGCCACGGCGGCAAGGTCAACACCGACGCCATCGACAACAGCGCCGGAGTCGACACCTCCGACCACGAGGTCAACATCAAGATCCTGCTCAACGGGCTCGTCGCCGAGGGCGACATGACCGTCAAGCAGCGCAACAAGATCCTCGCGGAGATGACCGACGAGGTCGGCACGCTCGTCCTGCGCAACAACTACGCGCAGAACACGGCCCTGGCCAACGCCGTCGCCCAGTCGCCCTCGCTGCTCCACGCCCACCAGCGGTTCATGCGCCGCCTGGGCCGCGACGGGGCCCTCGACCGGTCGCTCGAGTTCCTGCCCAACGACCGCCAGATCCGCGAGCTGCTCAACAACGGCAAGGGCCTGAGCCAGCCGGAACTGGCCGTTCTCCTCGCGTACACCAAGATCACGGTGGCCGACGAGCTCATCGGTACGGAACTGCCGGACGACCCGTACCTGCGCGGGCTGCTCCACGCGTACTTCCCGACGCTGCTGCGCGAGAAGTTCACGGAGGCCGTCGACAACCACGCCCTGCGCCGCGAGATCATCACCACGGTCCTGGTCAACGACGTCGTCAACACCGGCGGCTCGACGTTCCTGCACCGCCTCCGCGAGGAGACCGGCGCGTCGATCGAGGAGATCGTCCGGGCGCAGACCGCCGCCCGCGTGGTCTTCCGCCTCAGCCAGGTCTGGGACGCCGTCGAGGCGCTCGACAACCGGGTGCCGGCCGAGGTCCAGACCCGGATGCGGCTGCACTCCCGCCGGCTCGTCGAGCGCGGCACCCGCTGGCTGCTCAACAACCGGCCGCAGCCGCTCCGGCTCACCGAGACCATCGACTTCTTCGCCGACCGCGTCGACGAGGTCTGGGAGCAGCTGCCGTCGCTGCTGCGCGGTTCGGACCTGGAGTGGTACCAGTCGATCCTGGACGAGCTGACCGCGTTCGGCGTGCCGGAGGAGCTCGCGCTGCGGGTCGCCGGCTTCTCGTCCGCGTTCCCGATCCTCGACGTCGTCGCGATCGCGGACCGGACGGGCAAGGACCCGCTCGCGGTGGCCGAGGTCTACTACGACCTGGCCGACCGGCTGCGGATCACCGACCTGATGGACCGGATCAGCGAGCTGCCGCGCAGCGACCGGTGGCAGTCGATGGCCCGCGCCTCGATCCGTGAGGACCTGTTCGCGGCGCACTCGGCGCTGACGGCGGACGTTCTGGCGGCGGGGAACGGCGCGTCGAGCCCGGAGGAGCGGTTCAAGGCCTGGGAGGAGAAGAACGCGGCGATCCTGAGCCGTGCGCGGACGACCCTGGAGGAGATCCAGGGGTCGGACACCTTCGACCTGGCGAACCTGTCGGTGGCGATGCGGACCATGCGCACGCTGCTCCGTACGCACAGCTAGGCATGATGTGAGGAAGGGCCCCGCCGGTGTTCCGGCGGGGCCCTTCCGTCTTCCCTTCCGTCTTCCGTTCCCGCGGTGGGTTTCCGTCATTCCGTTCCGGCGGTGACCGTCGAGGTCCACAGGCGGCGGGCGGCGAGCAGGGCCGCCGCGAGCAGCAGGCCGTTGCGGAGCACCATCACGGTCAGGCCCTGGGTGGTGCCGGTGATGACCTGGTCGTAGAGGACGGGGTACGCGAGCGAGCTCAGCGCGGCCGCCGGGAGCAGCAGCAGGGCCACCGGGCGCATCACGGTCTGCCGGGAGGTGAGGCAGACGGCGGCGAGCCCGAGCAGCCAGATCATGTACTGGGGGCTGATCACCCGGCTGGTGCTGGTGAACAGCAGGACGGCGGCGAAGGCCGCGTCGAGCGGGGTGGCCGCGGTCCAGCGGTCGGCCCGGACGCGCCACAGGAGCAGCCAGCCGAAGGCGAGGACGGTGAGCAGCAGGGCGAGGTGGCCGAGGGTGGAGACGTACGGGCCGACGTACTCGTAGGCCCCGTAACGGAACTCGACCCTCCCCGGCCAGGCGCCGGTGGCCCCGGCGAGCGCGAGGGCCGTGCCGCCGAGGGACTCGATCTGGATGCCCCGGTCACCCTGCTGGCGCAGGAAGCCGAGGGAGCCGGAGAAGAAGAGCGCGAGGGTGGCGAGGAGGGCGAGGGCGGCGACGGCCGCGGCGGTCCAGGCCTCCCGGCTGGTACGGCCCCGGGGGGCGCCGATCAGGGTGAGCACCGGCCAGACCTTGACCATCGTGCCGATCCCGGCGAGCACTCCGCCGAGCCGGTGGGAGGCGGTGGAGCGGGCGCCCAGGGCGAGCAGGGCGAGTACGGCGAGGGCGGTGGTCTGGACGTCGTACCGGGCGAGGGGCAGGTGGAGGAGGAGGGGCAGGCCGCAGACCCAGATCCAGGCGCCGTGGGTGAGCCGGGCGCTGTCGGCGCGGGCGAGGGCCAGGGTGATGACGGCGTCGGCGAGGAGGCTGAGGGCGACGAACGCCTGGAAGTAGGTCAGCCAGGGGAGGAGACCCGGCGACATGATCACGAGCCCCGCGCCGGGCGGGTACTGCCAGGTGACGTCGCCGGGCGGGAAGGTGCCCTGCGCGAACTGCCCGTACCAGTGCTGGTAGAGGCCCACCTCGCGGCCGACCCCGCCGATGCCGAGGTTGTCGCGGAGGAGCAGCAGGACCATGCCGACGCGGGTGAGGAGCCACACGGAGGCGAGGGCGAGGTAGGGGCCACTGCCGACCGTGACGAAGGTGGCGGAGGTGAAGGTGTCCGAGTCGAAGGGGGACCCGGTCAGGGCGGGGGGCTGCGTGCCGGTGCGGGGCGGGGGCTCGGTGCCGGTCCCGGAGGGCGACTCAGGGTGATCGTTCGTCATCCCTCCGTACTGTAGACCGTTTCGCGTTATTTGCCCGTTTCTCTGGTCCTTGTTCCGGTGAACTCCTCGTACGCCGCCACCACCTCCTTCGCCGGGCCGTCCATCCGCAGCGTCCCGGCCTCCAGCCACAGTGCCCGCTCGCAGGTCTCCGTGACGGTGGAGTTCGAGTGGCTGACCAGGAAGACGGTCCCCGCCTCCGCGCGCAGCTCGTCGATCCGCCGTTGGCTGCGGCGGCGGAAGCGGGCGTCGCCGGTGGCCAGGGCCTCGTCGATGAGCAGGACGTCGTGACTCTTCGCGGCGGCGATGGAGAAGCGCAGCCGGGCGGCCATTCCGGAGGAGTAGGTCCGCATCGGGCGGGAGATCGCGTCGTCCTTCTCGTCGATGCCGGAGAAGTCGACGATGCCGTCGTACCGTTCCCGGACCTCCGCGCGGCTCATGCCCATCGCGAGACCGCCCAGGATCACGTTCCGCTCGCCGGTCAGATCGTTCATCAGGGCCGCGTTGACGCCGAGGAGCGAGGGCTGCCCCTGGGTGTGGATCTGGCCCCGCTCGACGGGCTGGAGGCCCGCGACGGCCTTCAGGAGAGTGGATTTCCCCGATCCGTTCGAACCGATCAGGCCAATCGCCTCGCCCCGGTACGCGACGAAGCTGACGCCCCGTACGGCATGGACGCGCCGGGCCGCCGGGGCCGTGTCCCCGCGGCGCAGGATCCGGCCCAGGGCGGCCGTCGCCGCGCCACGGCCGCCGGAACGGCCGCCGTCGACCGTGTACGTGATGTGGACGCCGTCGGCCACGACGGTGGGCACTCGCTCGGTGTCAGCCACGGCCGTACGTCTCCTCCGCCTTCCAGAACCAGACGAAACCGCCCGCGAAGGCCAGCAGGGCCCAGCCGGTGGCGAGCGCCCAGACGTGCGGCGGCAGCTCCGCCGCGGTGTAGCTCTCGATCAGGGCGAAGCGCATGAGGTCGATGTAGACCGCCGCCGGATTGCACTGGAGGGCCAGCACCACGCCGGGCGGGAAACGGCCGTCGCTCGCCAGGTTCTGGATCGACCACATGGCGCCCGAGGCGTACATCCAGGTGCGGAGCACGAACGGCATCAGCTGCGAGACGTCCGGGGTACGGGCCCCGATCCGGGCCAGGACGAGGGCGAGGCCCGTGCTGAACAGCGCCTGGCAGAGCAGCGCGGGGACCGCGAGCAGCCAGCTCCAGGTGGGGAACTCGCCGAAGCAGAACAGGATCGCGACGAGTACGACGAGCGAGAGGAGCAGTTGCTGGAGCCGCTGGAGCGCGAGCGAGACCGGCAGGGTGGCGCGCGGGAAGTGCAGGGCGCGGACCAGGCCCAGATTGCCGCTGATCGCGCGGCTGCCGGCCAGGAGCGTGTCGGAGGTGAAGGTCCACACGAAGACGCCGGTGAGGAGGAAGGGGACGTAGTCCGGGATGCCGTGCCTGGCGTTCAGCAGGACGCCGAAGATCGCGTAGTACACGGCCGCGTTGAGGAGCGGGGTCATCACCTGCCAGAGCTGGCCGAGGCGGGCCTGGCTGTACTGGGCGGTGAGGCGGGCGGTCGCGAAGGCGGTGATGAAGGCGCGGTGGGACCAGAGCTGCCGGACGTAGGCCGGGAGGGAGGGGCGGGCGCCGCTCACGGTGAGGCCGTGGCGCAGGGCGAGTGCGCGGAGGTCCTCGAGAGGGAGGCCCTCGGAAGAAGGGCCCTCAGGAGGGGGACTCTCGGGAAGGAAACTCTCGGGAGGGGGCTTCCGTACGGGTGGGGTGAGGGTCTGGGTGGTCACGGGCAGGCGCTTTCGACTTCGGCGGCAAGGGGTGCGGGCATCCATCAGCGATGGAACGGATCCGTATCGTCGCTACGTGGACAGTAGGGCGCCTTGCGTCGGGACGCAACCGTATCGTCGTGACGTGACCGGGGCGTCGCCGTTCGTTAGGATGCCGTTCATGACCGAACCGACCCCCCGCCGCGCCCCCGCCGGAGCCGCCGTACTCCGCGAGGACGTGACCGAGGCCATCCGCGCCGCCGTCTTCGAGGAGCTCGCGGCCGTCGGCTTCGCCCGCATGTCCATCGAGGGCATCGCGCGCCGCGCGGGAGTCGGCAAGACCGCCGTCTACCGGCGCTGGAAGTCCAAGCTCGCCCTCGTCCTCGACCTCGTCGGCGCCTTCGCGGCCCAGGGCATGCCGGCACCCGCCACCGGCTCCCTGTACGGCGACGTGCGCGCGCTCCTCGAAGTGGCCTCGCACGCCCTGCGCCACCCGGTCGCCTCACAGGTCATCCCCGACCTGCTCGTCGAGGCCGCCCGGCATCCCGAGATCGCCGAGGCGGTCACCGCCACGCTGCTCGACGGGCAGCAGGGCGTCGTGACCCGGATCGTCCACGAGGCCGTCGCGCGCGGCGAACTCCCCGAGGGCACCGACCCGGGCCGCGCCCTCGACCTGGTCGTCGGACCGCTGTACTGGCGGCTCGTCGTGGTCCGTACGGCACCGCCCGAGGGGTACGTGGACGACCTCGCGCGCTCGGCGGTGGCGGCGCTCAAGGCCTGAGCCCGGTGGCGGTCCTACTTCACCGCGCCCGCCATCACCCCGGACGCGAACTGCCGCTGGAACGCGAAGAACACCACCAGCGGCACCACCATCGACACGAACGCCCCCGGCGCGAGCACGTCCACGTTGTTGCCGAACTGCCGTACCTGCTGCTGGAGCGCCACCGTGATCGGCGGCGACTGCGAGTCCGCGAAGATCAGCGCGATCAGCATGTCGTTCCACACCCACAGGAACTGGAAGATGCCCAGCGAGGCGATCGCGGGACCGCCGAGCGGCAGCACCACCCGGGTGAAGAGACGGATCTCGCCCGCCCCGTCCAGCCGCGCCGCCTCGAGGAGTTCGCGCGGGATCTCCGCGAAGAAGTTCCGCAGCAGGAAGATCGCGAACGGCAGACCGAAGGCGGTGTGGAAGAGCACCACCCCGAGGGTCGTCTCGAAGAGCCCCACCGCGCCGAAGAGCTTCGACACCGGGACCAGGGCGACCTGCACCGGGACCACGAGCAGGGCGACCACGCCCAGGAACCACCAGTCCCGGCCCGGGAAATCCAGCCACGCGAACGCGTATCCGGCGAACGAGCCGATGACGAGCACGAGCAGGGTGGACGGGACGGTGATCAGGACGGTGGAGACGAGGGAGCCGGTGATCGTGTCGTTCGCGAGGAGATGGGTGTAGTTCTCGGTGGTCAGCCGGGCCGGTGCGGTGAACACCTGCCACCAGCCGCCCGCCGCGATGTCGGACGGCGAGCGGAGCGAGGAGAGCAGCAGCCCCACCGTCGGCAGCAGCCAGAACAGGCCGGTGAGGACGAGGAACACGCGCACCGCGCCCCCGGCGGCCCGGGCGGCGAGCCGCGCGACGAGGGGACGGGACCGGGCGTCGGAAGGGCGGGACCGGAGGCCGAGGGAGCGGGACCGGATTTCGGGGGAACTGCTCATCGGCGGGCCTCCCGGCGCAGGCGGCGGATGTTGAAGACCATCACCGGGACCACCAGGAGCAGCAGCAGGACGGCGATGGCCGAGCCGACCCCGAGATCGGCGTCCGTACCGAACGACGAGCGGTACAGCTGGAGCGCGAGCACGTTCGCGTCGTCCTGGGCGGAGCCCGGCGCGATGACGAAGACCAGGTCGAAGACCTTGAGGACGTTGATCATCAGGGTGACGAGGACGACCGCGAGGACCGGGGCGAGCAGCGGCACCGTGATCCGGCGGAACACCTGCCACTCGTTCGCCCCGTCCACCCGCGCCGCTTCGAGCAGCTCGCGCGGCACGGCGGCGAGCCCGGCGCCGATCAGGACCATCGCGAACCCGGCCCACATCCACACGTACGCGCCGATGACCGCCGGGGTGACGAGGGACGGACCCAGCCACTCCACGCCGTTGTACTGCTCCCGGAAGTTGCTCGCCGGCAGCCGGAGTACGGCTCCGTCCACGCGGTCGGCGGGCAGCGTGAAGGTGCCGTCGGCCGCGGCCGTGGCCCTGGCGACGACCTCTCCGTCCCGTACGGCCTCGATCCGCAGCCCGGCGAGGCCCAGTTCGGCCGGGTCGACCGTGTTCGGCCGCCCGCCGCCGCCCCGGGTGAAGTCCAGCCAGGCCGTACCGACGACCGTGCCCGCCCCGGGGACGGGCTCCCGGGCCGGACGGGCCTCCTCAGGCATCTGTCCCGGAGCCACCCCGACCAGCGGAAGCCGTACGGGCTCCCCGGCGCGCACCGGGTCCTTCGTGACGTACGCGCCGCCGCCGGCCGCCTTCAGCGGATGCGCGGGCAGCGGCCGGGCCCGGGGGAAACCGGAGGACTCGGCGAAGGTGTCGTGGACGCCGACCCAGACGGCGTTGGCGACCCCGCGGTCCGGGTCCTGCTCGTAGACGAGCCGGAAGATGATCCCGGCGGCGAGCATCGAGATCGCCATCGGCATGAAGACGACCAGCTTGAACGCCGTGCCCCAGCGCACGCGTTCGGTGAGCACGGCGAAGACCAGACCGAGGGCGGTCGCCACCGCGGGGGCGAGAACCAGCCAGATCAGGTTGTTGCGGACGGCCGTGCGGAGCGAGTCGTCGGTGAGGAGGGCGAGGTAGTTGTCCAGGCCGACGAAGGACTCGCCGGAGCGGTCGAAGAGCGAGCGCTGGACGGAGTACCCGATCGGGTAGACGACGAGCGCGCCGAGCAGGAGCAGGGCGGGGAGCAGGAACCCCGCCGCCACCGTCCTGCTTCTGCCGTTCCTGTTCCGGATGGTCTTCGGCGTGTGGTCGCCGGTGCGGATGGCCCTCGGAGTGCGGTCGCTGTTGTGGGTGGTCCTCGGCATGCCGGGACCTCAGCCCTTCGCCGCGGCCCGGTACGCCTTCGCCGCGTCCGCCTCGAGACGCGCCTGCGCCCCCGCGATGTCCTTCGGGTTCTTCAGGAAGTCCTGGAGCGCCTTCCACTCGCCCTTGCCCGGCGTCCCGCCGAAGGACTGCGGCATCTGGTCCGACATGTCGAAGCGGAAGTCGTCACCGGCGCCGATGAGCGCCTTCGCGATCTCGCGCTGGACGTCGTTCGGGTACGCCGCCGGGTCCAGGTTCTTGTTGGGGGAGAGGAAGCCGCCCTCGGCCGCCCAGATCTTCGCCGCGTCCGGGGAGGCGAGGAAGGCGAGCAGCGCCTTCGCGCCCTTGGTGTCCTTGAGTGCCACGGCCGCGTCGCCCGCCGTCACCACGGGGCTGGTGCCCGAGCCGACGGTGGGGAACGGGAAGACCTTCGCGTCCGTACCGATCTTCGCCTTCGTCTGGGCGATGTTGACGGCCGCGAAGTCGCCCTCGAAGACCATCGCCCCCTTCGGCTGGTCGCCGCCGGTGAACGTCTGGGTGACCGAGACCGGGTACTCCGTCTGCAGTGCCCCGCTCGTGCCGCCGGCGAGCAGCGCCGGCTTGCCGAACAGTTCGCCGAGCGTCGTCAGGGCCGCGGTGACCGACGGGTCGGTCCACTTGATCGTGTGCTTCGCCAGCTGGTCGTACTTGGCCGGCCCCGCCTGGGAGAGGTAGATGTTCTCGAACCAGTCCGTGAGGGTCCAGCCGTCCGCGCCGCCCACCGACACCGGGGTGACGCCGGAGGCCGAGATCGTCTCGGCCGTGGCGAGGAACTCCTTCCAGGTCTTCGGCTCGGTGGCGCCCGCGTTCTCGAAGACGGCGGAGTTGTACCAGACCAGGGACTTGTTGGCGGCCTTGAAGTAGACCCCGTACTGGGTGCCGTCGACCGCGCCGAGCTCCTGCCAGCCGCGCGAGTAGTTCGCCGCCAGCTGGGCCTCGGCCTCCGGACCGACCGGCTTCAGCCACTTCTGGGCGGCGGCCTGCTGGATCGCGCCCACCTGCGGCAGCATCGCCACGTCGGGCGGCGAACCGCCCGCGATCTTCGTACCGAGGAAGTTCACGATCGGGTCCTGGGCCGGCACGAAGGTGACGGTCGCGCCGGTGCGCTTCTCGAACTCCTTCAGGACCTTGGTGAAGTTCTCCTGCTCGGGTCCCGTCCAGACGGCGGCGACCTCGATCTTCTCGCCCTTGAGGGGGAGATCGCCGTCGGCCGTCGGCCCGGGGTCCTTCCCGGCCCCGTCGCCGCACGCCGCGAGGGTGAGTGCGGCGAGTGCGGCGAACGCCGTCATGGTCACTGCGGCCTTGCGTGGACGAAGAGTTGTACGCATCGCTGCCCCGTCTCTCCCGTGCGCTTCGCTGTCCCGTGCCGACAGGTCTACGCCGGGTGGCGGAGCCCCGCAATACCGCCTTCCGCCCCAAGTGGGTGATCGTAACGGCCTCGTGACGTGACGTCAGCCGTGGGTCGCGGGGGTCAGCGGGGGCACCGGTGTCGCCTCGACCGAGCGGGCGGCCCGGTCGAGCGCGCTCGCCAGGAGCGCCAGATCCGTCGGTCCGTTGCCCAGCTCGCGGACCGGGCGGCGGGTCGGCGGATCGCCCATCCGCTCCCATTCCAGCGGTACGACCGTCGGGCGGAGCGTCGCCGTCCGGGGGATCCGTCCGGTGACGCGGCCCGCCTGGAAGGGGGTGACCCGGCCGTCCGGATGCCCGAGGCGCCCGCGTCCGGCCGCCGGTACGTCGGGGCCCGCGGTCACCGGGGGCGCGTCGAGGACGATCCGCAGCCGGGCCCCGTGGGCCAGCTCCGTGTCGGCGGTCCGGTCCGGGCGCGCGGAGGTCGCGACGAGGTGGACGCCGAGCCGCTCGCCGTTCCGCGCGACGGCTTCGAGGGCCCGCACGACGGACCCGGCGGCCGGCCGGCCGGAGGCGCCGAGCGCGGGGGCGACGAGCGCGTCGAAGTCGTCGACGAGGACGACGAGCCGCGGGAGGTACACGGTGCCGCCGGCCCTGGTGGCGGTCGGCTCGCCGGTGGCGGGGCGGGGGATCCTGCCGGCGGCTTCCTCCCCGGCGGGGCGGGGGATCCGGACACCGGTGTCGTCACCGGAGTGGCGTGGGGCCTGGCCGCTCGGACGGTCGGTCGGGTCGCCGTCCCCGGTGCGCAGGGTGCGGCTGCTCGGGCGGTCGTCCAGGGGACCGCCTTCCCTCCGGGGCAGCCGCCCGCTGGGCGTGTCGACCAGGAAGGCGTCACGCCCGGGGCGCGTACGGGCGCTGGACCGCTCGTCGAGCGAGCCGTCCCCGGTGCGGGGGACGCGTCCGCTCGGGTGACCGGTGAGGTCGTCGGCTCCCGGGCGGGGGATGCGTCCGCTGGGGTGACCGGTGAGGTCGTCCGCTCCCTCGCGGTACGCGCGTCCGCCGGTCTCGTCGCCCGCGGTGCGGGGCACGCGTCCGCTCGGGCGGTCGCCGAGATCGCCGTCGCCCGTGCGGAGCGTACGGCTGCTGGGCCGCCCGCCGAGGTCGTCCCCCGGGTACGCGATCCGGCCACTCGACCGCCCGCCGAGGTCGTCGGCGCCGGGGTAGGGGGTCCGACGGCTGGGGCGCGCGCCGAGGTCGTCGGCGCCGGGGTACGGGTTCCGGCCGCCGGCTCGGTCGTCGAGGTCGCCCGGGTACGGGGCTCGGCCGTTCGTCCGGGCGTCCGGGTACGCGGTCCGGCCGCTCGCTCGGCCGTCGGGGTCGGTGGAGTACGTGATCCGGCCGCTGGGGCGGCCGCCGAGGTCGTCCGCGCCGGGGTACGGGTCGCCCGGGCGACCGCCGCGGGTGCTCGGGAGGGCGCCGATCGTGCCGTCGCCCGTGCGGAGGGTCCGGCCGCTGGTCAGGCCGTCGAGGTCGGCCGCGTCCTGGACGCGGACGGTCGCGCGGGCGCCCTGCGGCACGGACTCCGCCGCGCTCGGGGCGCGCTGGCCGATCAGCCGCTCGGCGGCGGTCGCGGGGGGCGCCGCGCGCGTGCCCCGCCGGTCGGCGAAGTGACCGTCGCCGATGAGCTCCGCCCGGCGCTTCAGCTCCGCGCCGAGCGCCTGCGCGAACTCCCGCATCCGCACCGGGTCCGAGGCGACCAGGTGCTCGGTGACGTGCGGCAGCTCCGTACAGGCCGCGAGCCCTTCGCCGCGCTCGCCGCCCGCCCCGTCCACCAGGAGCAGACCGAGCCGGTCGGGGCGCCCGCCGGCCGCGAGCGAGGCGGCGATCGAGCGGAGGAGTTCGGTCCGTCCGCTTCCCGCGGGGCCCTCGATCAGCAGGTGCGGGCCCTCCCGGGTGAGGTCGACGGCGAGCGGGCCGCGCGGCCCCGCGCCCAGGACGGCCGTGCCGTCGCCCGCGGAGGCCCAGCGGGCCATCAGGGAGGCGGGGGTGGCGCGGGCGAGCCCGAGCTCGTCGAGGAGCCGTGCCGACGGGGGCAGCGCGGCGGCGCGGGCGCCCGGGGCGGCCGTCGTGTCCGTACGCAGGGGGGCGAGCGCGCGTCCGAACCGCTCGGCCCAGGCGACGGAGACCGCGTCGACGACGCCGACGGTGCCGTGCCCCGCGACCCGTCCGCCGGAGGTCCGCAGCAGCCGCAGCGCCGTCGCCACGTCGCCGCTGAGCAGCACGGCGGCTCCGCACTCGCGGAACGCGAGCGACGCGGCGCACGCGGTCTCGTAGGTGGCGGCCACCGGGGAGACGGGGGAGGCCGAGGGCGCCTCGGCGAGGCACAGGAGGTGGATGCCGGCGGCGGCTCCGGCTCCGGCGAGCCGGGCCACCGTCTCGCGCAGCGCCGCCGAACCGGGGTCGCCGTCCACGACCACGACCGTCGTCGGCCCGTCGTGGCGGGCCGCGGCCTCGGCGACGGCCGCGCGGTCGGCGCTGGGCCAGCCGGGACCCAGCGGGCCGTCGTCGAGCCGCCGGGTCAGTTCCGCCGTACGGGCCTGGGCCTGCTCGCGGTCGTACGCCAGGAGCAGCCGGCAGTCCTGGCCGTGGGCGGGCCGGACGTGCGGGAGCCAGCCGAGCCAGCCCCAGGCGCGACGCCGCTCGTCGAGCGAGCGGTTCCGGTCGGCGCTGATCAGCACGATCTCCAGGTCGGAGGGGGAGTGCAGGGCGGCGAGCTGGGCGACCACCGACCGGGCGAGGCCGGTGAGCCGGTCGGCGGGGCCGGCGAGACCGAGGGAGCCGGCCTCGCGCAGGCCCACGGTGACCGGCACGCCGGAGAGCTCGGCGCGGTCCGTCGTGCCGAGCCGGACCACCAGGGACTCGGCGTGGGTCTGGTCGCGCTCCCAGAGCCGGGGACCGGGGCCGAGGGCGGTGAGCAGGACGGTGGCCGGGTCGGGCCAGGTGTCGGCCACCGGTACGGGCGTGGGCGCGCCGTCCCGCGTGCCGGTGCCGGCCCGGGGGCCGGCGTGGGTGTCCGGGGCGGTCCGGGGGCCGGTGGCGGGTTCCGGGAGCTCCTCGCGTCCGCCGGTCAGACGCCGGGCCCACGCGCCGAGTCCGCGCTTTCCGCCCGGGCGGGTGGGCGTGGTCGGGGCGTCGCCCCGGGCCCGGCGCGACGGGCGGGTCCCGCTGTGGGCCTCGCCGCCTCCGTCGGGTCCTTCGTGTCCGTACCCGTGGCCGTGTCCCTCGGGGTGGTCCTCCGCGCGCGCGTGTCCGGAGGAGCCCGCGCCGTACGGGCCGTCGTACGCGTCCTCGGCCGCGCCGCCGAACAGGACACCGCCGGGGCCCGCGTGGGTGGTGTCGTCCGCCGGGGCGCCGGGAGCGGTGCCGGGCACGCCCGCGGGTCCCGGCCGGCCGGCCGGCTCCGTGCCGTCCCGTACGGTTCGCCCGCCCGCTCCGCAGGCGACCCGCAGGTGACCCTCGCCGTCCGGGGCCGTCGTCCTCACGTCCGTGCCCCGGAGGTCGTCGCAGGCGCCGGTGAGACGGAGGGCGGACTCGCCGAGCCGGAGGAGCGCGCCCGGGGCGAAGCGCACCGGGCGCTCGCCGACGGGCACGCCGTCGAGGGTCGTGCCGTTCGTCGAGCCGCGGTCGGCGACGGTGACCCGGCCGTCCTCGCCGACGGTCACGGTGCAGTGCGCACGGGAGACGTCCGGGTCGTCGAGCGGTACGTCGGCGTCCACGGAACGGCCGATTCTGATCGGTCCGCCGTGCAGCAGGTGCACCCCGCCCGCGTCCGGGCCCGCCACCACGTGCAGCCGTGCGGAGGCCGTCTCGCCGACGCGGTCGTCGGGTCCTGGAACCTGGAGGGAGAGCACGGCGCCGTCGACCAGCGGGGGCTCGCCGAGGACGCAGCGGCGCCCGTCGAGCCGCTCCGCGCCCGCGTAGAGCACGGTCGTGCCCGAGGCGGAGGTGTCGGGGCCGGTGACGGCCGCGGCGAGGTTCGAGGCGACGGCGGCGAGCGCCGTCCCCGCGGGGGCCGTGACGAGCACGTCGCAGGCGCGCCCGGCGCCGTGGCCGGCGTACGGCGCGAGGACGGTCAGCCGGATCTGCATCGCCGTCAGCGGTCCCTTCTGCGCGACATGCCCGGCAGGGGAACCGCCCTGTGACTCCCCCCACCCGGCACGGACGCGTCGTCCGGTACAGGTCGGCACGGCGCGGGGGCTCCCGACCCCTCCGATGCGACGTGCTGGAGGCATCCTCGCACCTGCCGCCGACAGCCCGCCCCCGGGTCGGCTGGAAGTGATCTTGAATGGTCGGCTGTGGACGTAAAAGTGCCTGGTTGGGCATGCCTTCGGAACGTGCCCGGCAACCGTCACGCCCCCAGGAGCGTCTTCTTCCGGACAGGTGCCCGGCCGTTTCCGGGCGGGAGCCGGGTCCGTCCCGGCACCCCGGGGCCCGGGCCTCCACCGCGAGGAACCTCCCGGAGGCCCGGCCACCGGCATCGGAATCGACCTGTGGACGACCGGCCGGTACCCCGTTCGGCGGCACTAAAGTGGGTCGGACACCCGGACGGGTCACAACAGAGGACAGGGACCCCGGGAGCATCACCGGACCACCCCATGACCACGGACAGCAGGGAGCGCGTGACGTGCGGCCTATCGGCAGCAAGTACCTGCTCGAGGAGCCGCTCGGCCGCGGCGCCACGGGCACCGTCTGGCGAGCCCGCCAGCGGGAGACGGCGGGCGCCGAGGCGGCCGTTCCCGGCCAGCCCGGCGAGACCGTGGCCATCAAGGTCCTCAAGGAGGAGCTGGCCAACGACGCGGACATCGTGATGCGCTTCCTGCGCGAGCGGTCCGTGCTGCTCCGGCTCACCCACCCGAACATCGTGCGCACCCGCGACCTGGTCGTCGAGGGCGATGTCCTCGCGCTCGTCATGGACCTCGTCGAGGGCCCCGACCTGCACCGGTACATCAGGGACAGCGGCCCGCTCACCCCGGTCGCCGCCGCGCTCCTGACCGCCCAGATCGCCGACGCGCTCGCCGCCAGCCACGCCGACGGCGTCGTCCACCGCGACCTCAAGCCGGCCAACGTGCTGCTCGCCGAGCAGGGCGGCCAGATGCACCCGATGCTCACCGACTTCGGCATCGCGCGCCTCGCCGACTCCCCGGGCCTGACCAGGACCCACGAATTCGTCGGCACGCCCGCGTACGTGGCGCCCGAGTCCGCCGAAGGACGCCCGCAGACCTCCGCCGTCGACATCTACGGCGCCGGCATCCTGCTCTACGAGCTGGTCACCGGCCGGCCCCCGTTCGCGGGCGGCACCGCCCTCGAGGTCCTCCACCGGCACCTCAGCGAGGAGCCGCGCCGCCCCTCGACCGTGCCGGGACCCCTGTGGACGGTCATAGAGCGCTGCCTCAGCAAGGACCCCGACCGGCGGCCGAGCGCCGTGAACCTCGCACGCGGTCTGCGCGCGGTCGCCGCCGGCATCGGCGTGCACGCCACGCCCGCGCAGATCGAGGCGGCGGACGGCGTCGGGGCCCTCCTCGCCCCCGACCCGGCGCCCGCGCCCGTCCCGGAGACGCCGGGGGCCGCCGACCCCACCCAGGTGCTGCCCAGCGGCGCCGGGACGCCGCCGCGGTTCGACCCCGCCGGCGCGACCAGCGTCATGCCGACCAGCGGCCCGGCGGGCGCCGCCGACCCGACGGCCGTCATGCCGCCCGTACCGCCGGGGCCGCCGCAGTCCGGCCAGGGCGCGCAGTCCGAGGAGCCGCACCCCTGGCAGAGCCAGCTGCGCGCGGCCCGCGACCGCAACGAGCAGACGCAGGTGCAGTACCTCGACCCGAGCGAGGACCCGCTGCGCCGCCGCCCGCAGCGGCAGCCGCAGCAGCCCCCGCAGTCGCCGCAGGGCCGGCAGCCCGGTGCGTACGGACAGCAGCAGCCGCCGCAGCCGTACCAGCAGCAGCGCCCGGCCCCGCAGCGGCCCGCCCCTCAGCAGTACCAGCAGCAGCACCAGCCGCAGCAGTACGCGCCGCCGCCACCGCCCGCCCCGCAGCAGTACGCCCCGCCCCAGCAGCAGTACACCCCGCCGCAGCCGCCGCCCCAGGCCCCGGCGCCCCGCGAGCCGCGCCCGCCGCGCCAGCGCAGCGCCAACCCGGTGCGGATCCCCGGCCTCGGCTGCCTCAAGGGCTGCCTGGTCATGATCGTCCTGTTCGTGGTCGCGGGCTGGCTCGTCTGGGAGCTGACCCCGCTCCAGGACTGGATCGCCGAGGGCAAGAGCTACTGGCAGGCCATCGGCGACGGCATCTCGTCGGTGACCGACTGGATCTCCTCGATCGGCGAGAGCACCGGCTCCGGGGGTACTACCGGCGGTACGGGGCAGTAGTACTGCCGATTTATCGACTTCCGAGGGGTGATTTCCCCTCGGAAGTGACGTCCGGCGGCTGTGGACGCGTAACTTTGCTCGCGAACCGCAGCCGCTGAGGGAGCAGTCTTGGCACGGAACATCGGCAGCCGCTACACCACCCACCAGATCCTCGGGCGGGGCAGTGCAGGAACGGTGTGGCTGGGCGAGGGGCCCGAGGGGCCCGTCGCCGTCAAACTGCTGCGCGAGGACCTGGCCTCCGACCAGGAACTCGTCGGCCGCTTCGTCCAGGAGCGCACCGCCCTGCTCGGCCTCGACCACCCCCGGGTCGTCAAGGTCCGCGACCTCGTCGTCGACGGCAACGACCTGGCCCTCGTCATGGACCTCGTGCGCGGCACCGACCTGCGCACCCGGCTCGACCGGGAACGGCGGCTCGCTCCCGAGGCCGCCGTCGCGATCGTCGCCGACGTCGCCGACGCCCTCGCCGCCGCGCACGCCGCCGGGATCGTCCACCGCGACGTCAAGCCCGAGAACATCCTGCTCGACATGGAGGGCCCGCTCGGACCCGGCGGCGCGCACCCCGCCCTCCTCACCGACTTCGGCGTCGCCAAGCTGATCGACACCCCCGGCCGGACCAAGGCCACCCGCATCATCGGCACCCCCGACTACCTCGCCCCCGAGATCGTCGAGGGCCTCCCGCCGCGCGCCGCCGTCGACATCTACGCCCTCGCGACCGTCCTGTACGAGCTGCTCGCCGGCTTCACCCCCTTCGGCGGCGGCCACCCCGGTGCCGTCCTGCGCCGCCACGTCACCGAGACCGTCGTCCCCCTCCCCGGCATCCCCGAGGAGCTGTGGCAGCTGATGGTGCAGTGCCTGGCGAAGGCCCCGGCCTCCCGGCTGCGCGCCTCCGAGCTCGCCGACCGCCTCAAGGACGTCCTGCCGCTGCTCAAGGGCATCCCGCCGCTCGACGTCGACGAGCTGGACCCGGAGGAGTCCGCACCGGCCCCCGAGCCGGAGCCGGAGGCGTACGCCACCGGTACGGGCACCGGTGAGCCCGGCCCGCGCCGCGCCGCCGTCCCCCTCGTCCCCGGCGCCTCCGCCGACTCCAACCGCGACACCCACACCTCCATGCGGGTCCCGGCCCCCGACGAGCTCTCGGGCGGCCCCCTCGGCACCGCCAGGGCCCCGCGCCCGGCCGGCGCCCGCCGCCCCGGCTCGGCCCGCCACAAGGCGGGCGCGATCCGCAAGCGCCGGATCACCCTCGCCGTCGCGGCGGTCGTCGTCGCGGGCGCGCTGGGCGCCGGCGGCTACCTGGCCGTCTCCGGGGACGCGGACGCCCCGCCGCAGGACTCGAAGCGGTCCTCACAGCCGTAAGGACCGCGGCAACGGCCAAAGGTTCGGCTCCTCGCCCGGAGCCGTTACGCTGGACGCGTGGCAGTCGTCGATGTATCCGAAGAGCTGAAGTCCCTCTCCTCGACCATGGGGTCGATCGAGGCCGTCCTGGACCTCGAGAAGCTGAGGGCCGACATCGCCGTGCTCGAAGAGCAGGCCGCGGCCCCGTCCCTGTGGGACGACCCGGAGGCGGCGCAGAAGATCACGAGCAAGCTTTCGCACCTCCAGGCGGAGGTCCGCAAGACCGAGACCCTGCGCGGGCGCATCGACGACCTCGCGGTGCTCTTCGAGCTCGCCGAGGAGATGGACGACCCGGACACCCTCGCCGAGGCCGAGACGGAGCTCATCTCCGTCCGCAAGGCCCTCGACGAGATGGAGGTCCGCACCCTCCTCTCCGGCGAGTACGACGAGCGCGAGGCCCTGGTCAACATCCGCGCGGAGGCCGGCGGCGTCGACGCCTCCGACTTCGCCGAGCGGCTCCAGCGCATGTACCTGCGCTGGGCGGAGCGCCACGGCTACTCGACCGAGATCTACGAGACCTCGTACGCGGAAGAGGCCGGCATCAAGTCGACCACCTTCGTGGTGAAGGCGCCGTACGCCTACGGCACGCTCTCCGTCGAGCAGGGCACCCACCGCCTGGTCCGCATCTCGCCCTTCGACAACCAGGGCCGCCGCCAGACCTCCTTCGCCGGCGTCGAGATCCTGCCGGTCGTCGAGTCCTCCGACCACGTCGAGATCGACGAGTCCGAGCTGCGCATCGACGTCTACCGCGCGTCGGGCCCCGGCGGCCAGGGCGTCAACACGACCGACTCGGCCGTGCGCATCACGCACCTCCCGACCGGCATCGTCGTCTCCTGCCAGAACGAGCGCTCGCAGATCCAGAACAAGGCGAGCGCCATGAACGTCCTCCAGGCCAAGCTCCTGGAGCGCCAGCGCCAGGAGGAGCGGGCCAGGATGGACGCCCTCAAGGACAGCGGCAGCTCCTGGGGCAACCAGATGCGCTCGTACGTCCTCCACCCGTACCAGATGGTCAAGGACCTCCGTACGGAGTTCGAGGTCGGCAACCCGCAGGCCGTTCTGGACGGCGAGATCGACGGCTTCCTCGAGGCGGGCATCCGCTGGCGCAAGCAGCAGGACAAGTAACCCCGCAGCAGCGCGCGTTCGGGCCCCGCACCTTCCGGTGCGGGGCCCGTCGCCGTTCCGCGCGAACACGTCCGCACGGTCGGCGGATTCGCTGGCGCAAGCGGAATCGGGGTGGGTGAGGTGCTTTGTCGACAAGGGAACTGGCGGCGCAGAGCCCGGAGTTCTGGGTTTACGTCACAGTTGCATCGTCGCATGTGGGGCAGTCCGTGATCTTTCGGGCATCGCACGCGCAACGACCTTGACGCCTCATCGGAAACTCGGAAGGGTGGCGTACTGGCATGCGCATTTCTGGGGCGCGTGCGAACGGGGGCCGGCCCAGTAGTGAGCCGCCTCTGTCGCCGCCCCCGAGCGCTGCCCCATGACGAGATGAGCTACTGGGGGTAGCAGATCAGATGACCAACAAGACGCGAGTCCGTTTGGTGCGCGTTGCGGCGAGCGCCGTGATCATCGCCGGTGCGTCCCTGACGGCGGCGGGCGCCGCGACGGCCGTCGGCGGCAACGAGAACGAGGTCGCCAGCCTGAGCGTGGGCATCCTCAACGAAGACGACCCGTGCGAGGAAGTCGGCGGCCTCTGCGAGAACGGCGGCGTCGACGGTGGCGCGGCTGACGGCGGTGCCGCTGATGGCGGCGCGGCCGATGGTGGTGCGGCCGATGGTGGTGCTGCTGACGGTGGCGCGGCCGATGGTGGTGCGGCTGACGGTGGTGCGGCCGATGGTGGTGCTGCTGACGGTGGTGCTGCTGACGGTGGTGCGGCTGACGGTGGTGCGGCCGATGGTGGTGCGGCCGATGGTGGTGCGGCTGACGGTGGTGCGGCCGATGGTGGTGCGGCCGATGGTGGTGCTGCTGACGGTGGTGCTGCTGACGGTGGTGCGGCCGACGGTGGTGCTGCTGACGGTGGTGCGGCCGATGGCGGTGCTGCTGACGGTGGTGCGGCCGATGGTGGTGCTGCTGACGGTGGTGCGGCCGATGGTGGTGCTGCTGACGGTGGTGCGGCCGATGGTGGTGCTGCTGACGGTGGTGCGGCCGATGGCGGTGCCGCTGACGGTGGCTCTTCCAACAACGGTGGTTCCTCCAACAACGGTGGCTCTTCCAACAACGGTGGTTCCTCCACCGACGGCGGCTCCTCCACCAGCGGTGGCGCCGGTACCTGCACCGTCGACCTCGACGGCGCCGAGTGCGTCGACACCGGCAACAACAACACCGACACCAACAACGCCGGCTCGCAGCCCGTGCAGCAGGGTCAGGCGAAGGAGGAGCTCGCCGAGACCGGTGCGGCCGAGACCTCGTTCCTGATCATCGGCGCCGCGACCATGATCGCCGGTGGCATCGGCTTCCGTATGCTGCCGCGTCTCGTCGCCGGTGGTCGTACCGCCGTCTGACCGATCCGCGTACGCGCATGACGAAGGGCCGGGGAACTCCTCCCCGGCCCTTCCTCGCGCTTTCCGGCTTCGTGTGGGTCCTCGCGCGGTCCGGCTAGGCCGTACGGACCGCCGCGAGCAGCGCTATCGCGGCCAGCAGGGCGATGGCCAGCGTCAGCAGCATCGCGGGCGAAAGACCCTGGGGGGTCAGGCGCTCGCGGTTCGCGCGGCAGACGGGGCAACGACCCTCGGCGACCGGAGCCGCGCAGTTGGCGCACACCAGTCGGTCGTAGGTCATGCGCTCTCCTCCTCCCGCACTGGGGGCTACATCAGGACAACGCCCGACAGGGGTCGGACGTTCCCCCTACCACTGTGCCAGCTCGGCGGCGTTTCGGCGCGCCCCACCGGATCGTCCCGGTTCCCCTCCGAAGGGCGAAAAGGATAAACCGCACAAGCCGGGACCGCGACTGCGCGGGCCTTCCCCGTTCGCGTAAGGTCACGCACACCTACTCCCGGCCGACCGTGGTGCATCCGTGATCCGATTCGACAACGTCTCCAAGTCCTATCCGAAGCAGAACCGCCCCGCGCTCCGGGATGTCTCCCTGGAGATCGAGAAGGGGGAGTTCGTCTTCCTCGTCGGTTCCTCCGGCTCCGGAAAGTCGACTTTCCTGCGGCTGCTCCTCCGTGAGGAGCGCGCCAGTCAAGGCCAGGTGCACGTCCTCGGCAAGGACCTGGCCCGCCTGTCCAACTGGAAGGTGCCGCACATGCGGCGTCAACTCGGCACCGTCTTCCAGGACTTCCGCCTGCTGCCCAACAAGACCGTCGCCGAGAACGTGGCCTTCGCCCAGGAGGTCATCGGGAAGCCGCGCGGCGAGATCCGCAAGGCCGTGCCGCAGGTGCTCGACCTGGTCGGGCTCGGCGGCAAGGAGGACCGGATGCCGGGCGAGCTCTCCGGTGGTGAGCAGCAGCGCGTCGCCATCGCCCGGGCCTTCGTCAACCGCCCGATGCTGCTGATCGCCGACGAGCCCACAGGCAACCTCGACCCGCAGACCTCGGTCGGCATCATGAAGCTGCTCGACCGCATCAACAGGACAGGGACCACCGTCGTCATGGCGACCCACGACCAGAACATCGTCGACCAGATGCGCAAGCGCGTCATAGAGCTCGAGAAGGGCCGCCTCGTTCGCGACCAGGCGCGCGGCGTCTACGGATACCAGCACTGAGCAGGTAGGGGACAGAACACACCATGCGCGCTCAGTTCGTGCTCTCGGAGATCGGTGTCGGTCTCCGGCGCAATCTCACGATGACCTTCGCCGTCATCATCTCCGTGGCCCTCTCGCTCGCCCTCTTCGGCGGTGCCCTGCTCATGCGCGAGCAGGTCAACACGATGAAGGACTTCTGGTACGACAAGGTCAACGTCTCCCTCTTCCTCTGCAACAAGGCCGACGCGGCCGACGGGGCCAAGTGCCCCAAGGGCGCCGTCACGACGCAGCAGAAGGAGCAGATCAAGGCCGATCTGCAGAAGATGGACATCGTCGAGGACGTCTTCTACGAGTCGACCGACGAGGCGTTCAAGCGGTACAAGGAGGAGTACGGCGACACCGCCATCGCCTCCGTCATCACGCCGGACCAGATGCAGGAATCGTTCCGGGTCAAGCTCAAGGACCCGGAGAAGTACAAGGTGATCGCCACCGCCTTCGCCGGCCGCGACGGGATCGAGTCCGTCCAGGACCAGCGGGACACCCTGCAGAACCTCTTCGACCTGATGGACGGCATGAGGATCGCCGCTTTCGGTGTCATGGCACTCATGCTGGTCATCGCGCTGATGCTGATCGTGAACACCGTCCGCGTCTCGGCCTTCAGCCGCCGCCGCGAGACCGGCATCATGCGCCTCGTGGGCGCCTCCAGCTTCTACATCCAGATGCCGTTCATCATGGAGGCCGCCTTCGCCGGACTCCTCGGCGGCGCGGTCGCCTGTGTGCTGCTGCTCGTCGGCCGGTACTTCCTCATCGACCACGGCCTCGCGCTCGCCGACAAGATGCAGCTGGTCAACTTCATCGGCTGGGACGCCGTCTTCTCGGTGCTGCCGCTGGTGCTCGCCATCGGTCTGCTCATGCCCGCCTTTGCCGCTTTCATCGCGCTGCGCAAGTACCTGAAGGTGTGAGAAGACACCCCTGCCGGAGGATGGCGTCGTACGGTCAAAGCCCGTGCGGCGCCATCGCCTTGTCCTAGAGTGGGCGCCATGCCGGCCGACACCGAGCACCTCTGTATCCGGCCCCGCGGAGTACTCCGTGGGGCCGTTCTGACGTTGGTCTTCGCCGGAGTCCTCGCCACCGCCGCCGCCACCGGCTCCCTGCCCCGGCAGGTCTCCGCCGACGAGCCCGCGGGGGCGTCCACGCGCGCGGGGCAGCGGCCCCCGGCCGGCGCGCCCGTCGACCGCGCCGCCCTGAACCGTGCCGCCGCCGCGGCCATGGCCGACGGGAAGTCGGGCAAGCAGGCCGCCGAGGAGTTCGTCAGCCGCAGCGGCGACCGCTGGGGCGCGGTGTACGACAAGAAGGAGTACGCCGAGTTCGAGCAGGCCCTCGACGGCACCTACACCGGCGTCGGGCTCTCCGCGGGCCGGGCGGGCGAGGACCGCGTCCGGGTGACCCGGGTGCAGGCCGGCGGCCCCGCCGAGCGGGCCGGGATCCGGGCCGGCGACCGGCTCGTCTCCGTCGACGGACGCCCGGTCGACGAGCTCTCCGTCTCCGAGGTCGTCGCCCTGCTGCGCGGCGACGGCGTACCCGGCTCGGCCGTCGTCCTCCGGGTCGAGCGGGGCCGCGCCGCCTGGACGCGGACCCTGCACCGGGCCCGGCTCGTCACGGACCCGGTCACCGTCCGCCGCCTGGACGACGGGACGCTGCTCATCCGGGTCGCCGCCTTCACCAAGGGCGCGGGCACGCGCGTACGCGACGCGGTACGGGCCGCCCCGGCCGGCGCCGGCGTCCTGCTCGACCTGCGGGGCAACGCGGGCGGCCTGGTGGCCGAGGCCGCCGTGGCCGCCTCCGCCTTCCTCGACGGCGGCCTGGTCGCCACGTACGACGTGGAGGGCGAGCAGCGGGCCGTGTACGCGGAGGGCGGCGGCGACACCGGCCGGCCCCTGGTGGCGCTGATCGACGGGGGCACCATGAGCGCGGCCGAGCTGCTCACCGGCGCCCTCCAGGACCGGGGCCGGGCGGTCACGGTGGGCTCGCGCACCTTCGGCAAGGGGGCGGTCCAGATGCCGAGCGCCCTGCCGGACGGTTCCGTCGCCGAGCTGACCGTCGGCCACTACCGCACTCCGGCCGGGCACGTGGTGGACGGCCGGGGCATCACCCCCGACCTGGTGGCCGGGAAACGGGCCGAGGAACGGGCGAAGACGGTATTGAGTGGCCTCGGAGGGGGCTCGTAGTGCGAAAATGACCGCACTATGGCAAAGGGACTCGTGAACGTGCAGGGCAAGCCTGCCAAGAAGAACCAGGACAAGGCGCCCGAGCGCAAGATCATCGCGCAGAACAAGAAGGCGCGCCACGACTACCACATCATCGACACGTACGAGTGCGGTGTGGTGCTGATGGGCACCGAGGTGAAGTCGCTGCGGATGGGCCGCGCCTCGCTGGTCGACGGCTTCGTGCAGATCGACAACCACGAGGCGTGGCTGCACAACATCCATGTGCCCGAGTACATGCAGGGCAGCTGGACCAACCACTCGGCGAAGCGGAAGCGGAAGCTGCTGCTGCACCGGGAGGAGATCGACAAGCTGGAGTCGAAGTCCCAGGAGACCGGTCACACGATCGTGCCCCTCGGGCTGTACTTCCTGAACGGCCGGGTCAAGGTCGAGATCGCGCTCGCCAAGGGCAAGAAGGAGTTCGACAAGCGCCAGACCCTGCGCGAGAAGCAGGACACCCGGGAGACCAACCGGGCCATCGCGGCGGCCAAGCGCAGGGAGCGGGCGGCCAAGATCGCCTAGCGGCGCGGCCGCGGGTAATACGCTGGCACCAGCGCCCGTCGGTCACGTACGATGGGTCGTGCACACCTCGCAAGGGGGGTGCGCGTTGATAAAAAAACATGGGGATGATCGGTTTCGACAGCGGATACCGATGCAGAGGAAGCGTGTCGAGGAAGCGGCAATGATCTCGTAAACCATATGTCGCAACCAATAATCGCCAACTCCAAGAGCGATAACTCCCGCTTCGCCCTCGCTGCCTAATTTTAGGTAACGACAAGAAGCCTCTGTGAGGAGCGTCAGCCCGGGGATGGTCCCGACCCGGATCCTGGCGTCATTAAGGGATCTAAACCTCTCACTCCGGTCACGGGAGTGAGGGGGAAATCAAACAGTGACTGAGCCCGTCGGAGACTTGTCCGCGTGATCTCCGGGGCTGAGAAACTCGTAGCGGACTGCACACGGAGAAGCTCTGTTTCCGTACCGTTGGACGCGGGTTCGATTCCCGCCATCTCCACCGAGCGTCCGAGGGGCACGCCCCGCCCGGACACCTCATCCCATGTGGGCAGAGGCCCGGGGGGGGGCCCGGCGGGGCGGGGCGGGGTGGGGGGGAGGGGGGTTGTTTTTAAAAAAAACAAGGGCACCCCAAGCGTTTTGGTTTTGTGTTGGGGGGTGTGTGTTTTTGAA
>NZ_JBHXRW010000052.1:0-49139 GCF_042716635.1 Streptomyces sp. NPDC058664
CACGAGCTCGTTCAGGAACTGGTCATCCACAGCTGCAGGCGCAGCCCCCACCTCAGATGCCGTGGCTATGTTCTCGCTGGTCACAGGCGCACTCTCCCATGATCGGAGTTACACCGTTCTTCGTACAGTCCCTGAAGGCGCGGCCTGGCGCAGGTCAAGCGGCTGGATACGTGACGGGCAGTCGTGGAACGATCGCTTGGAGTGACAGTGCGGTTACGTTCGGAGAGACAGGGTCAACTTGAAGATCAAGACATGGATCCGGCGGATGGCCCTGGCGGGCACTGCGGCAATGGCGTTCACGGGCATGGCATCACCCGCCAACGCGGTCGTCGGAGGGCAGGCAGCCGCTGCCGGCCAGTTCCCTTACACGCTGACCCTGCTGAACAACGGCACCTACCTGTGCGGAGCGACCCTGATCGGTCCGTCCAAAGCCATCACCGCCGCGCACTGCGTGGACGGCGTACCGGCAGGCCGGCTCACCGTGCGGGCCGACTCGCTGCAGCCGACCTCGGGGGGGCAGACCGAAAGGCTCGCCCAGGTCATCATCCATCCCGAGTACAGCTCCCTCGACCTCGCCAACGACATCGCCGTCCTCCGCCTGGCCGGGGACCTGCCCGCCGTCAACGTGCCCGCCCTCCTGCCCCCTCAAGGCCCGCCACCTTCCGGGAATGCCTTCGTCGTCGGCTACGGCGCGAACAACCCGGGCGCTACCTTCCCCAACCCGCGCAGCAAGGTCAGCGTCCAGCTCATCTCCAACCACACATGCCAGGACGCCTACGGCTCCGATGTCACCGACGGCATGGTCTGCGGTGGCACAGCGGGGCAGGGGGCCTGCGCGGGTGACGACGGCGGCCCCGTCGCCGGTCCGCTCGGCCGCACGGTCCTGGGGATCATCTCCTGGGGAGCGAAGCCCACTCCCGGCAGCCAGTCCTGCGGAGGCCCGGGACAGCCCGACGTCTACACCAACGTGTCGAGCTACACGAACTGGATCAACAACGTCTGACCCTCAGCCGAGCCCAGCCTGGGAGCCCGGACGGGTAACGGCAGGGACGGGCGGTGGCAGCGCGGCTCGTCCCCGGGGCGAGCACTCCCCAGGTAAGGGCATGAGTGCAGCATCGCTGAGCCCGGCCGCGCTACCGCGGCCGGCCCGGGCGGGTCAGCGTCCCTTTCGAGGGCCGCGCCTGGGATCGGCCGATGTCTGGCGCAGGTGTCCCGGCTGACTGGTCGGGGCCGACCTGGAGGTGAGCGGCTTGCGGACGATGGTCGAGCGGGCCCGTGCGACGTTCACCTTGACCTGCGCGGCAGCCAGGCCGCGCGTGCGACCTGCTGCGCGAGGACCTCGCGGTCGAGCTACGGGTCGACGCCAGCGAGGACCAGGCGCGAGCGCCCCGGCCGATCCCTGATGGACGACACCTCTTCCCCCGGCTATCGCATGGGAAAGACACCTCATGCAGCTAAGCCGTCAAGTTCGGCTCTGCCGTGATGGCGTCGGATGGCTCATGCATCGTCTTCAGGGAAGAAGGTGTCCGCGATCTGCACGAGCTGGTCGTCACTCAGCTGCGGAGGCACCCATCCACGGTGGCGTGCGTGAGCGACGAATCGGTCATCGACGGGAACGTGGTACCGCTCGACGTAGTGAGCAAGGTCGGTGTGCCAGAACCATTCACCGTCGGTAAGGAGGTGGAGACGATCGATGAGCTCGTTGGTCGGACTGAGGAAGTCGTAAACGGCTGACCCAGTCGCGGCGATCACGCTGCCGGCACGCAGGTATCGCACAAGGTCCTCCTCATGCGGGTCGCCTTCACTGCGCACGGCAGCAATCAGGGAGGGGCCTTGGGGACTCCCATGCTTTAGTTCCCTGAACTCGCCGAGAAAGCGGTCTGCGTACGGGTACTCACTGGTCACCGCCAGGAGCGTAGTCGATCAGATGTCCGACACCGCCTGGGTGGGCAGCGGCACTGCCCCGAGAGGAAAGGCCACCGCCTCGTCGAAGGGAGTGCGGGTCTACAGACAGTGGTGAAGCTGGCCGAGCATCCGGTTGAACAGGTGCCGCAGAGCCTGCATGTGCCAATCTCCTCCCGCCCTGCGGCGCCGGTAGTGGGCGTCAGCCTCCGTGGAGCCGCTGAGGGACGCGAAGGCCCACAGGTGGCCGACGTGGTTGAGCCGGTTGTTCTTGACGAACCGGCGTCCGACGTAGCGGCGTTTGCCTGAGGCCCGGGTGATGGCGGCCGCGCCCGCGTATGCCTTCAGTCCTCCGGCTGGGGCGCGGCCGTGCATGGGGGGGGTAGAGGCGTCTCCGCCCTCCATGCACCCGGCTCTACCGCGGCGCACCGTCCCCTCCCCCGGTCGGCCGACAGCGCGCAGGGACGGTCCACTGCGGCCTTCGTCCGACGAGGCGGCCCACCGCCCGTCCGCTCGTACACCCCCGTCGGCTCGCCAGGTGGACACCACGGCGTCCCAGCGGAGAGGTGTCATCCGGTCGCGTCGGTCCGCTGTCCGGCCGACGCCCGTACCGGTCCGGCGAAGGGACGGTGGGAGGCCGCGGATCGTCGCTACGGGCGTCGGAGCGGTGCTCTCCACCCGGACCGCATCGCTCCGGCCGTGCACCCACGTCTGGACAGCTCCATTCGTACCAGCCGGGATGGCAGGCCGAAGTCGGGTGGGTGACGGTAAGTACGCCGACGAGTCAGTCGGTTCGGCCGACCGCCTGCGAAGGAGCCCTCCATGTCCGAACGCAACACCCTCATGCGCAGCCTGCACGATGTCGGGCTGGCCGCATGGTTCGGCGGCTCCCTGATGGGCGCCGTCGGTCTCAACGGCGCGGCCGGGGACGAGGGCGGAACGTGGGCCACCAGCGCTCGGATCGCCGGCAGCGGCTGGTCGAAGTGGATGCCCGTCAGCGCGGCCGCCATCGGCGCGCACCTGTTCGGCAGCGGCGGTCTGCTCGTGGTGAACGCGCCCAGAGTCGCCGCTCAGCAGGGCGTGGCCGCCTCCACCATCGCCAAAACCATCGTCACCGGCGCCGCCCTGGCCGCCACAGCCTACGCCCGCGTCCTTGGCAAGAAGACCGAACTCGCCGCCTCCTCCGATCCGGAGGACGCCGAGAAGGCAGCCAGGCATCCCATCGACACCGACAAGGCCCAGCGCCACCTCTCCCGTGTCCAGTGGGCGGTACCCGCCCTGACCGGCTGCCTGGTCGTCCTCAACGCCCTGCACGGCGAACAACAGCGCCCGACCGAGCAGATGACCGGCATGTGGCAGCGTGCCCGTTCGATGGCACCGCACATGCCGCACATGCCGACGGGTCCCGGCTGGCACCTGACGCACTGACCGTTCGCGTATACGAGCGTGCCCGGAGCCGTCCTGCTCCAGCCTTCTTCCCCTCACTCCCAGTCGGCGGAGCCAGCCGTCCGCCGAGATCTCTGACGTGGGCCCACACCCACCGTTGCCCTGAAGGATCCCTATGGACAAGAACGCGTTGATCGAAGCCACCGTCCACAAGACCGCGGAAACAGGTGCGCAGCTGCCACCGGACGAGGTGGAACGAGTGGTCGATGCACTGTTCGGCACAGTGGCATTCCCCGGAACGATCGCTGAGGGCCTCAAGCAGGGCGAAACAGTCACCGTGATCGGCTTCGGCGACTTCCACCTCGAAGAATCGCGTCCCACACTGCGACCGGGCCAGGCCCTCGACGAGTACGTCAACGGCACCGTGCGCTGAGAACTCCTCAGGCAATGATCTCCGCGGCGGTCGGATCGCGTCGGGCTGAACTCGGGTGCCGGAGGGGGCCTGAGACGGGGCGAAGCCCTGTCGGCCGGGGCCGGGCGGGCAGCAGGCGCCACCTGATCACCGACGTCACCGACGTCACCGACGTCACCGACGTCACCGACGTCACCGACGTCACCGACGTCACCAGCATCCCGTTCGCCGTCCTCCGGACCATCACACTCGTACAGGTCGGACCGAAAGTGATCATGTATTTGGAGCACCTGACCGGATCTCACCATCCGTCCCGTCCACGGCCACTCCGCTCATCCCGGCCGGCCAAGGGCTCGCGGTCGGCCATCGGCGGCCGGGCCGTTACGGCCCACCGGATCAGCGGGGCGCCGTGAACCGGCCGGTCCGGCCGGTGGTGGTCGTCACCGGGGCCTCCAGCGGCATCGGCCGCGGGGTGGCGCAGGCTCTCGCCGCCCGAGGGGCCGACGTCGTGCTGGCGGCCCGTACCGAGCGGGCCCTCACCGCGGTCGCCGGGGAGTGCGAGCAGCGGGGAGGGCGGGTGCTGGTCGTCCCGACCGACGTCAGCGACGAAGCGGCCGTCCAGGTCCTGGTCCGGCGCGCCGTCGGAAGGTTCGGGCGCATCGACGCCTGGGTGAACGCCGCGGCCGTGTGGAGCTACGGCCTGTTCGAGGACACTCCCAGCCCTGTGTTCCGGCAGATCGTGGACACCACTCTGTTCGGCCAGGTCCACGCGGCCCGGGCGGTGCTGCCGCAGTTCAGGTCCCAGGGCCATGGAGTGCTCATCAACATCGGATCCCTGTACGGACGGCTCTCGTCCCCCTACGTCGCACCGTATGTCACCTCGAAATGGGGCTTGCTAGGTTTCTCCGAGGTGCTGCGTCAGGAGTTGCGGGATGTTCCCGCCATCTCTGTGTGCACGGTTCTGCCGGGCGCGGTCGACACGCCGATCTACCGGCATGCCGCGAACTACGTCGGCCGCCGGATCCGGCCGCTGCCGCCTGTGACGTCCCCGGAACGGGTGGTGGCCGCGGTGGTACGCGCCATCGACCGCCCTCGGCGCGAGATCGTCGTCGGACAGACACAGCGTGTCGGTGTCTGGGCGCACCGGCTCGCGCCCGGCCTGTACGACCGTCTCATCGGGCGCGTGGTGAACGTGTTCGCCGTGCGGGGTGCCCCGGTCTCCTCGCACGACGGCACCGTGTTCGCTCCCGATCCCCTGCCGTGCGCCGTCGACGACGGATGGCGTCGGCACGACCACCGTCTCATCGGCCAAGCTCTGGCGGTGGCGACCGCGGGCCTGGCGGCACTCGCGGTCGCGGTGAAGGCTCTCGGCCGACGACGGTGACCGTGACGGGCGGCGTCCGTCATCGCCCTGTGGACACGCCGGCCCGCCCGGTGGCGTGGAAGGCGGGCGGGAGACGGCGTTGTCCGCCGACCGGGGCGACAGGGGCTCCGTCGAACGGAACGTACCTGCCGGTCACCCTTCCGGCCGTGCCGCGGGGCCTCGGTCTGCTTCCTGGCCCGGGGCCCGGGGTCAGGCCATGTCTGAGCCGCTCAGCAGGAGCAGCGTCACGGCCGTGCCCGCCACCACGACCGCCGCCCGGAACGGCCATCGGCTCCCGGCCGCCGACGGCAGCGCCGTGCCCAGGACCGCGACGGACCCGGCCACCGCTGCTAGGACCCGGCCCGGGACGCTCACCGCTCCGGGCGGTCCCCCGACGACGACCCCCACGGCCGCCAGCATCACGAACGGCGCCGACCACCGGCAGGCCGTACGACCGAGTCGCTGCGGCAGCCCGTCCACACCGGTCGCGAGATCGTCCTCGATGTCCGGAAGGACGTTGACCACGTGCGCCCCCACACCCAGCAGTGCACCCGCCGTCACGGCCCACCAGGCGGGCCAGGACGGCGACGGAGGGCCGAGGGTGACGAAGGCGGGCAGGGAGCCGAACCCCACGGCATAGGGCAGGGGTGAGAGCACCGTGCGTTTGAGTCCCAGGTTGTAGGCCCAGCCCGCCGCCACGCCCCCCAGATGCACCGCTCCCGCGGCCACCCCGCTCGACAGCGACAGCGGCACGCACAGGCCCAGGGCCGCCCCGGCCGCGACGGCCACAGTCCTGGAGGGGAGTTCGCCGGTGGCCACCGGCTTGTCGCGGCGCCCGCAGACCGTGTCGCGTCGCGCGTCAGCCGCGTCGTTGCACCAGCCGACCGAGAGCTGACCGGCCAGCACCGCCCCGAACACCAGGGCCGTCCCCGCCGCGCCCCGGCCCCCCGCCACGGCCAGCGCGGTCACGAACACCGTCACGGCGAGCGCCGGCTCCAGATGGCAGGAGCGCAGCAGGACCGGGACACGGGGTGGCGTACGCGGAGAGACCTCGGACGGGTGCAAAGACACATGCGCAGGGTAATCAGGTGTCCGGAACGAGGTAGGCATCACCGCCATGCGTGTCTCTGTGATCACCGACGATGCCACCTCCCCCTCCGCCGCTCCGGGCCGGTCGGTCCCACCTGTCGCGGCGACCACGATCGCCGCCGTCCACACCGCGCTGCCGCCGCACCGCTACGCCCAGGACGACCTGACCGAGCCGATCGGCGACCTGTGTCTGGCTCCGGGGGCCGACCGCGTCCTGCTGCGCCGCCTGCACGTGTCCACCGGTGTGCGTGCGCGCCACCTGGCCCTGCCGATCGAGCGGTATGCCGGGCTCGGGGACTTCGGACGGTCCAACGACGCCTGGATCGCGGCCGGACTCGACCTGGGCGAGGAAGCCGTCACCGGTGCGCTGCGAGAAGCGGGGCTTGAACCGGCCGATGTCGACCTGCTGGTGTGCAACTCCGTCACCGGCGTGGCCACTCCTTCGCTCGACGCCCGTTTGGTCGGCCGCCTGGGGCTGCGGCCCGACGTCAAACGGCTTCCGGTGTTCGGTCTGGGATGCGTGGCGGGTGCCGCCGGTCTCGCCCGGTTGCACGACTACCTGCGCGGGCACCCCGGTGACACCGCTGTGCTGCTCACCGTCGAGCTGTGCTCGCTGACGCTCCAGCGGCGCGACGACTCCCACGCCAACCTCGTGGCCGGGGCCCTGTTCGGCGACGGCGCGGCGGCACTCGTCGCGCGCGGCCGCGCGGCCGCAGGACGGGACGGGAGCGGGCCGACGGTGATCGCCACGCGCAGCCATCTCTATCCGGGAACCGGGCACCTCATGGGCTGGGACATCGGAGCCGCCGGGTTCCGGGTCGTGATCGACGCCGGCATCCCCCGTATCGTGCGGGAGCACCTCGGGCAGCCCCTGCGTGCCTTCCTGGCCGAACACGATCTCACCACCGGCGACATCGGGACCTGGGTGTGCCATCCGGGCGGCCCCAAGGTGCTGTCCGCCGTGACCGACGTCCTCGGCCTGCCCGACGACGCCCTCGACAGCGCGCGGCGCTCGCTCGCGGCCGTGGGGAACATGTCCTCGGCCTCTGTGCTGCACGTCCTGCAGGACCACCGCGGATCCCGGCGTCCCGAGCCCGGTACGTGGGGCCTGCTGATGGCGATGGGCCCCGGCTTCTGCTCCGAGTTCGTCCTGCTGCGCTGGTGAGGGGCTGTCATGTTCTGGTATGTGCTTCTCGTCCTCGGCGTGGCCGCCGAACGCGTCGTCGAACTGGTCGTGGCCCGGCGCAACACGGCCTGGACCCTCGCCCGGGCCGGTGTCGAGCACGGCCGCGGCCACTACCCGGTCATGGTCGTCCTGCACACGGCCCTGCTGGTCTGCTGCCTCCTCGAACCCGTCCTGGCCCACCGGCCCTTCCTGCCCGGTCTGGCATGGCCGATGCTGACGCTGGTCCTCCTGTCCCAGGCGCTGCGCTGGTGGTGCATCGCCACCCTCGGGCCGTACTGGAACACGCGTGTCATCGTCGTTCCCGGGACGCGTCCCATCGGTACCGGCCCGTATCGCTTCGTACGTCACCCCAACTACGTCGCCGTCGTGGTGGAGGTCGCCGCTCTGCCCCTGGTCCACTCCTCATGGCTGACCGCGGCGGTGTTCAGCACGGCTAACGCGGTGCTGCTCACGGTCCGTCTCCGTTGCGAGAACGCGGCCCTCACCCGGGTGGTGCACGCGTGAGCCGCGCACACGACCTGATCATCGTCGGAGGCGGTCCCGCCGGTCTGGCGACGGCTCTGTACGCCGCGCGCGCCGGTTTCGACACCGTCGTGGCCGAGCCCCGCCGCGCACCGGTTGACAAGGCGTGCGGCGAAGGTCTGATGCCCGGCGCCGTCCGGACCCTCACCTCGCTCGGTCTGGAGATCCCGGGCCATCCCCTCGCAGGCATCCGCTACGTGCAGGGGTCCCGTCAGGTCCAGGCCGCGTTCCGGCGCGGCCCCGGCCTCGGCGTACGGCGCACCGGCCTGCACGACGTCCTGCACGGGGCCGTCCTCGCGGCGGGCGTTCCCGTACTGCCCCTGCGGGTCGGGGAAGTGCGGCAGGACACCACCGGTGTGACCCTGCCCGGCACGGGTCTGCGCGCCAAGTGGCTGGTGGCCGCGGACGGTCTGCACTCACCGGTACGCCGCTCCCTCGGCCTGTGCGCCGGATCGCCCCAAAGGCCCAGGTACGGGCTGCGGCGTCATTACGCCGTGCCCCCGTGGTCCCCGTACGTCGAGGTGCACTGCGGACGGCACGGCGAGGCCTACGTCACCCCGCTCGGTCCCCAGCTCGTCGGCATCGCACTGCTGACGGACCGGCGGGCCCCTTTCGGCGCGCAACTGGAGCGCTTCCCCGAACTCGCCGCCCGCCTTCCCGCGGAAAGGGCCGTCACCGCGGTGCGGGGCGCGGGACCGCTGCGCCAGAAAGCGCGCACCCGGTTCCATGGGCGGGTCCTGCTCGTGGGCGACGCCGCCGGATACGTCGACGCGCTGACCGGTGAGGGGATCTCCCTGGCCCTCACCGGTGCCGGAGCCCTGGTCGACAACGTGCGCCGTGGCACGCCGGACCGCTACGAGAGCGACTGGAACCGCGCGACCCGCCGCCACCGGCTCCTGACGGAACTTCTGGTACGGGTGCGGCAGCAGCGGGTACTCGCACCGCTCGTCGTGCCCGCGGCCGCGCGCATGCCAAGCGTCTTCACGGCGGTGGTGAACGTCCTGGCATGAGGTTCCGCCACTCTGCGAGGAGCGCCTCCGGTACCCGGGCGCCCGGCCTCGGAGGCGCTCGCCTTCACTCCGCTGTGCCGGCCGAGCGGGGCGACGGCGCCCGGATGAGGCATCTCCGGCGGGTCGGCATCTCTGGTGGGCCACCTCGTTCGGCCGTCACCGGGCGGAGGGCGTCGTGCCGGACGGGCTCGCGGCGCGAGTGTGCCGAACAGCGGAGCCTCCGATCGCCTCTCCACGGGAGACCACGAGTCCCCCGTGCCGACGCGTCCCGCACGGCGTGCGGGCCGGGGACGGGACCGTACGGCGGTCTTCGACGGGCAGAGGGACCGATCCGGTGGTTGCTTGCTGAGGAGACGTCTTCCCTTGCCGGCAGGAGAAAGGCACGGCCGTGGCTTCTGGGTCCGCCCTTCGGTACACCGTCGCGGGCATGTCCGCCCACGACAGCGACGGCGTCATCGCCCTCCTCCAGGGACGCTTGCACTCGCTGAGCGATCACGCTTCGTCCGCGCCGCACCCGGAGAACAGCGGAGGCGGCCTCGGCACCGCCCTGGCCGCGTTCACCGGCGGCCTTCTCCGTCGCCCGCCGCGCTGCCCTGATCTGAGCCGTCTGAACGCGCGTCCGGCGGCACACCTCGCTGCCGACCCGGTTCCGCAGAGAAAGAGGACCCGATGTCCAAGGGAAAGAAGATCGAAAAGGGAGACGAAGTCACGTGGAAGAGCCACGGGCAGACGGTCACCGGCAAGGTCAAACGCAAGATCACCGAGCGCACCGAAGCCGCCGGTCGCACCGTTGACGCCTCGGAGGAGGAACCGCAGTACGAGGTGGAGAGCGACAAGACCGGCCGCTCCGCGGTCCACAAGCCCGGTGCACTCGACGACAAGGGCAAGAAGTCATGACCAAGCAGGACGACAGCCGGAACCAGAACATCGAGGAGTTCGAAGAGGCGGTCAACGTGTCCGCCGGCAAGCTGGAGAAGTGGCTGGAGACGGACGAGTCGAAAAGCGTCGGGCAGAGCGAGAACGACGGCGAGAGCATCGGTCACGCTTCCGGACGGCGGATCGTCGAACTCCTGCACGCTAAGGATTCCTAACAAAAGTACGGGGCTTGGCCTGGTCAGGGGTCAGTGTCGCGCATGAGGCTGTCGGGTAGCGGGACGCGCCCGGCTGTGTAATCGCATGCGATAAATCTGGCGACGCCGGTGATCACCTCCGGGATACTCGTCGTCCATGGATGAGGTCGAAGTCGTCGTCGCCCATTCCGAGCGCGCGACCCTGCGCGTCGGCGACGTGTTCCTGAAGGTGGACGCCGATCAGGCACGCATCGACGTCGAGATCGAGGCGATGTCCCTCGCACCGGTCCCGACCCCGGAGGTCCTGTGGCGCAAGCCGCCCGTGCTCGCAATCGCTGCGCTCCCGGGGACGACGCTTGGGCGCCTCGGCGGCCCGTCGACCGGGTCGCCGGCGGCGTGGGCCGCGGCGGGCGCCGCAATCCGGAAGCTGCACGACGCGCCGTTGCCGCCCCGGCCCGGCCGGGCGGGCCGGAACGTCGTCGCGCTGGCGGCGGAACTCGACGACGAGTGCGAGTTGCTCGTGACGAATGGCCTCCTGCCCGCTGACCTGGTTACCCGTAACCGTCGGGTCGCCGAGGCCGCGCTCCGGCCGTGGACTCCGGCGTTCACGCACGGTGACCTGCAGATCGCGCACGTCTTCGTCGACGGCGACGAGGTGACGGGCATTATCGACTGGTCCGAGGCGGGCCAGGGTGATGCTCTGTACGACCTCGCCACCTTCACCCTCGGACACGAGGAGCACCTCGACGACGTCCTCGCCGGCTACGGCACCGGCATTGACCTCGACGTGATCCACGCCTGGTGGTCGTTGCGCAGCCTGCTGGCAGTTCGCTGGCTGATCGAGCACGGCTTCGACCCGTTCGCACCAGGCTGTGAGGCCGACGTGCTGAGATCCCGGATGTGAGACTGCGCGGATATGACTGCTCCGTATGCGTTCTGACGCATCGAGCAGGTTGTCCCCTCCGGTGATCTCCCGCCCTCACGCTCAACCAAGTGTGGTGCGCAGTCGTCGCCAGCAGATGACGGCGCAGCCGAGGGTGACGAACGCGTGGTGAATGTCGTCGCGGATCTCCCAGCGGATACGCAGGCGGCGGAACCAGTGCAGCAGCGCGATCGCTCCTTCCACGACCCAGCGGTACACGCCCAGGCCAGAGCCGTGCCCGGTACCGCGTCGGGCAATGTGCGGGGTGATTTGGAACCGGCGGACCTTGTCCCGGTAGACCTCGTGGTCATAGCCGCGGTCGGCGTACAGGTGCTTGGGGCGGCGCAGTGGCTGGCCGCGCTCGCCGCGGATCGGCGGGACGGCCTGGATCAGTGGGATCAGTTGGGTGACGTCGTTTCGGTTGCCGCCGGTAGTGATCGCGGCGACCGGGATGCCGTGCGCCTCGACGATCAGGTGGTGCTTGCTGCCGGCCTTGCCCCGGTCCACCGGGGACGGGCCGATGGCCGGCCCGCCCTTCATCGCGCGGATGTGGCTGGAGTCGACCGCGGCGCGGGAGAAGTCCAGCAGGTCTGCGGCCCGCAACTCGGAGAGCAGCAGCTCGTGCAGGCGCTGCCAGACCCCGGCCTCGTTCCAGTCCCGCAGCCGTCGCCAGCAGGTCATCCCCGAGCCAAAGCCCAGCTCCTGGGGCAGAAACTCCCAGCGGATCCCGGTGTACAGCACGAACAGGATCCCGCACAGCACCCTGCGACTATCCAGACGCTTACGACCGGGGCGCCGCGGATTACGCGGGACAACAGGCAGCAACGGCTCGATGCGCGCCCACAACTCGTCGTCGATCTCCCACGGTCTGGCAGCGGTCTTCCTCATCTCGACTGGCTCACCCCCTTCGACCAGCATCAACGAGGACTGACACACCATCATTCCTGAAGGTTCAGAAGTCTCCTTTTGTTAGGAGTCGTAAGCCCAGCCTCGTCCGCTTTCGCGCGGGGCAACATTTCGACCTCAACCCGCTGGGTCCCGCGCCGCTCCCGTGTGGCAGCCGTGCCCACGCGCCCCTGCGGTGCCGAGCGCGCCAGGGTGACCGGCAGCGTTCCGGCTCTGCGAGCGGAGCCCGACACGCTTATGGTCACCGTGCCGGACTTCGGCCACACCGGCTTTGAACGCTGGGGCGTCGCCGGCATCGCCGGCAGCTGGGCGGGCTTTCGGCCACCGACGGCCGACGGCACTGGTGCGGCGCTGTCGGCTGCCGAACGTACGGTGGTTGATGCGGACAGGAGCGACGCTGGCTGCGCGGCGGCCTGCCCGGTCGCCAGCCCGGCGATCAGCACCCCTGCCATGGCTGTTGCCATGGCTGAGGGCGCCGACCGCCGGGCGGAGACTCTGTCAAACATGCGTTCCTCCCCATTCCTGCGGAGTTCCTGCGAAGGACACGGCCACGATGACGTGACGCGACCTGAGGGAACATCCGCGCAGATGATCAAAGACCTATCTGACCAAAGCCCTCACCAACGTCCTCGCACACCCCTATCCCCACCACTCCCGAAGGCCTGGCCACTGCACTGCGGACCGCCGCAGCATTGTGGCTGTACTGAGCCTTTTCCAACCTGAAGCACCTGCCAGTCGGGAGGACCCCGCGGCAGCTCCCCGGAGGCGCCAATCAACTGCTGAAGACCTGGCCAGGAGCCCGTGCTGGACTCGGGTAGCCGATCAACGACAGTCCGCTGACCAGTGCGGATGCCAGATTGGAAAGGGCTCACTTTCGACACAGGGCCTAGCCGCCCTGGCCCGCATCCCGCTCCCCCACCTGACACGCGCCCTGCCCCACCTCGCCTTCAACGACGACGCCCAGCACACTGCAGCCGCCGCACGGTTGATGATGCGCTGACCAAGAGTTCTCGTCAGCCCGCAAGGACCGTCGGCGGCGTCCGGCAACCGGGCACTTCTCATGCCACCTTGATGACAACCTTGCCCGAGGCATGACCGTTCTCGACGGCGGCGAGGGCGGCCGGGGCTTCGGAGAACGGATGGACCGCCGTGATTACGGGTGCGAGGACTCCGTCGAGGGCCAGCCGGGCCGACCGCTCCAGGTTCTCGCGGTCGACGCGACGCTCGACGAAACGCCCACCGAGATCGGGCACAGACGTATCACCCACAGCAATGACGTTGCGGGGATCCCGAGCCAGCGGTGCGACCATCCGCAGCGAGGTGCCTCCGACCAGGTCGACGATCCCGTCGAAACCGCCCGGAACCAGCTCGCGTGCCGCCGCGGCGACGTCCTCGGCGGTGTAGTCGATGAACCGCACCCCGATGCCCTCGGCGTGCTCGCGTTTGGCCGCACTTCCGGTGCCGATCACGCGCAGCTCGCGCCCGATCGCCAGTCGGGCGACGGCGAGGCCGACCCCGCCCCCGACCCCGTTGACCAGGACTGTGGCGCCGGCCGGGAGGCCGAGTTGGTCGAGCACGTCCACCGCGGTCGTCCCGGCCACTGGCAGCGTTGCCGCCACGGTCGTGGACAGACCCGCCGGGATGCGCGCGGTGTTCGGTGCGGACAGCACCGTCGTCTCGGCGTAGGTGCCGCCACCGGTCAGTGCGAAGCCGAAGACGGAGTCGCCCACCTCGAGCCCGTCGACGTCCTCGCCCCGGGCGAGAACGGTTCCGGCAGCCTCCATGCCCAGCACGCGGGGAAACGGACGCCCGCCGTCGAGCCCGTCGACCAGACCTGAGCGCAGAAGGTGGTCGAGGGGATTCACGCCGGCGGCATCGACCCGGATCAGCACCTCACCTCGACCGGGTACGGGATCGGGACGATCGAAGAACTCCTGCACCCCGGGCCCGCCATACCTGTGAAAACCCCATGCCTGCCCCATCTTCAGCCGCCTCTCGTATGACCAACCCGGTGGCTCCGGGTGCTGTCGCCATCCTCACTGCTGACATTGATGTCAGGGGCAACCGGCTGAGACGCAGGTCACAGCATCAGGTCGACTGCGCCACCGATTGCGGGACCGCGGAAAGCTCCGCCCGGTGCCTGCTGTTGGCCCTGATCAGCACGTCGAGTGCATCCCGGGTCTCGATCAGGTGCGCGATGTCGGCGTCGATCCGGTCGCGCTCGCGCAGCATCGCCGTGAACGTCTCCTCGGCGACGCCCAGGTCATCCGGGATGTCCACACACGGCAGCACAGTCGCGATCACCCGGCTGGACATCCCCGCGTCGAACAGCTGCCGGATGAGCGACACGCGCTGGACCGCGGCATCGGAATAGTGACGCTGCCCCGCGTCGGAGCGTGAGCTGGTCAGCAGTCCCTGGTCTTCGTAGTACCGCAGTGAGCGCGGACTCGCGCCCGTGCGCTGTGACAACTCGCCTATCCGCATCCTTGAGAGCCTACGACCGCGAAAGCGTTACCCCTGCCGTCCACAGCCGTGAGCCTCGCCGACAACGACGGCATCACCGGCCCGCCCGACCGGCGCCTCGTCGAGCGCCTGCGCGAGTTCACCACCCGCTGACCCACACCCGTACCTCTACCGCCACGAAGGGAGCCCTCCGGGCACCACCCGCCCGGAGGGCTCCCTTCGCCATTCCCACACCAGGAAGGACCCCCGACCATGACCACCCACACCCCGGCCCCCAGCCCCGCACACCCCCGCCCCCGACGACGCCGCGGCCACACCGCCTTCCGGCACTTCATCCGCGGCCTGAGCTACGGCACCGGCCTGACCCTCACCGGCCTGCTCGGCTACTGGATCCAGCAGATGCTGTGACCACCCGCCACCAAGACCGACGAAGGACAACCCGGCCAGCACCGGTCCCGCTGCGGCCGTCACGACCCAGCCCCGTAAGCTGCTCGCCGCAGCCCTCGTCGTCCAGCGGCCAAGGACACCGGCCACCGGTTCGCCCGGAGTCGGAAACCCGGGTTCGAATCCCGGCGGCGGCTGCCCCTCGCGGGCCACCATCGGCGCGCCCGCCGCGACAGACGAGATCGTTGTCTGCCGAATTCCTCGGCGAAGCACCCGGACGGGCCCCGTGCGACCGCGCCCGCGGGATCGCGCCCCGCTCCGTGGCCCAGGCCGGGAACACACTGTGCCCCCGCACCGAGGTATGGGGGCACACAGGGGGCGTTCCAACGACCAGTCGGCTCACCCACAGTTCACCGTAGCGGGCACCAGCCATCGGTCCACCGCTCCCGGACGTCGATGACCCGGACGAACGACAGCACGCACTCCGACCTTGACGGGTTCGACGACGCCTCAGTCAACGGTTACCACCCCTATGGGCCGACCCCAGCTGACCAAGCGTTGTCGGACCCGACGGCTACCTTGCATCCCTAGGCCCAGCGGAATGGATCGCCGCCAGCGGCCGCGGCGGTCATTCAGGCTGCGGCTTCGCCAGGGCCTTCGTTGCCGTCGTCGGAAGCGCCGCCTCGCTTGTGACGCCGGATGGGGATGACACGCCCGTCACGAAGGGTCCTCGTGTGGTCACTTACCTCGTGCTCGACGGGGGACTTCCGCCGCTCGTCCGAGTCAGAATCTGATCCACTGTCCTCGGCGTCCCAGCTGTCTTTGACGTCCTCGGTGTCCTGAGCGTTCTGCTCCATGGCCTTCTTGATGACCACGGCGACGACCAGGGCAGTGGTGCCGACGGCGATGAGCTTCCCCTTGTGCTTCCTGCACAAGGCCTTCGCCTTCTCGGTCAAGGATGTGGGCTCGCCGTCCTCGGGCGTGGAGTCGTTCACGGGTAAAGATCTATCGGACTTGTCCCTCACCTGTCAGGCAGTCACCCGACATCGGATCGGAAGAGGTCGCCTCGGCTCAACGGGCCGGGGTGGGGCAGGAGGCGACCGACCGCGCGAGGACGCAGTCGTCCGCTACACACCCGCGGCATGACGCAGTGGGTGGAGCGGGAAGGCGCCCACCGGCCGGTCCCGAGGGCTCATGGGGAGGAGATCACGGTCGACGGCGAGGCGGAGCCGGTGACCGTCAAGCTCGGCGTATGGATCTCCCACACCAAATCCAGGCGCAACAAGCTCGACCAAGAACAGCTCGCCGCAATCGCGGCGCTGGGCGTGGACTGGGCGTGACACCGGCTGCGGCTGGTCGTTGAACAGGACGGTCGAGCGAAGTGCACCGAGAGGCCCCGGGCGTCATCGCCCGGGGCCTCGTGCTGTCGGCGGCGGCTCCGCCCGGACATGGCGCGGGCCTGCAACGCGAGGTGCAACACCGATTCCACGAACCTCTATCCGAGACATCACCGCAGGTCAGAGCGCGATGCGCGGCGGTGTTTGCACTGGACGTGTCGCCCTGGACGCTTTCGACGCTGCGGCCGCTCGGTGGCGTGAGGCCCTCGAGGACCTGGACGAAGACGTCCTCGCCGAGGCCGCCGCCGAAGCGCGGGCCTTCGGAGCCGGCCCGGCGGCCGCCGTCGACGAGCTGGTGCGCGGCCTGCTCGGGCAGTTGGCCGACTGGCAGCAGTCGATCGGCGAGCTGGGCCGCGCGCTCACCACGGCAACTGAAGGCCGACCGCTACCCGGCTGGTCCACCGACGCCGGCCGCACCGAGGACATCGGGTGGCGCCAGGCCCCGCACCACGCTGCTCGAGGCCGTCGCACGCCACCACCACGCTCACCTGCTCGCCGCCATCGTCGAGCTCGGCGGTGAGCTGGAGCTCCCAGCTACCCGTAACGGGCGCTTCAGGGGCGCGGTCATCCCAGAAGGCTGCGCGGTCAGCGACGCCGGCCGCCGCCGATGCGGCGGTCGTCGGCCAGTGCGGTCAGCGGGCCGAACTCGCAGGCGAGCTCGTTCCACGTCAGAACCTCGCCACAGCGGGCCGGAAACTCCTTCGGGTTGAACTCGGGCATGGTCCAGGTGCCAGTGCCCCGGTCCCGCAGCCACAGGTCCCCGTCACCGTCGACCACAGTCGGCGGGACCGGTACGGGCTCGGCCTGATCGGTGGGCTCCCAGGTGACCCGGCCCGGGTGGGAAACACGGCGCAGCTCGGTGGTGGCCAGCCGCGCGGCCAAGTCACGGGTGGACTCTTCGGCGCCCTTGACCGACTCGAGTCGGAATGCGTCGTCAAGTACGGGCAGGGCTGGATTCTTGCTGCGCTTTGAACTCATACGCTGACTACCTCCGGTGGGGGGCGCCACATCCGTTATGGCACCCCGTAGAGCAACACGGTATCCGAGGCGGGAGCCGGTCCAGGCCTCCTCCGCTGGAACGGTCAGCAAACCCGCCGACGCCCAGGAAGATGCTCTGCGCCAGGTCAGCGACTTGTCGGGTGAGGCGAGGAAGGCACTCGACACGCTGACGAAGCAGCTGGAAGCAGCCGTCCAGCCCACGGTTCAGCCCCCGCTCGGTACAATCCTCTCCGGGGCGAGCGCGGCCTCCACGCGGTCCAGCCGTTCGTAGAGAGCGCGAACGAGGCGGGCGCGGTCCTGGAAGCAGCGCATGGTGCCCTCCAGCGTCGCGGACAGCCGCCCTTCCGCCTCCGCAGGACGACGTCGGCAAGCGCCCAGGGGCCGCTGCTCTTCGGCAGCTGGTCGGCACGGCGCCGTACGTCGGAGGCGAGCGCGCGGGCGTGGCCGGTCAGCTGGAGGGCGATCTGCTCCAGGTCGCGGGCGGTGAGGGTGTCCTCGCCGGTCCAGGCGAGGACGGCCTTGACGAGGCTCTCGTACGGTTCGCGGTCCAGCGGGAGCTCCGCCTCGATCAGTTCTGTCTCTTATCGAGACGGTGTTGAAGGAGATAGCCGATCCGGACCGGACGCGGTGGTTTGTGGATCGCTAGGTCGCGCGTGGCACGGTCCGGTCTACGGGACTGGAGATCGTGGGCGTCTATCGGATGATGGCCAGGTGGTCAACGGAAGGGGTTCGTGAGAAGGGGTGGCCCAAGGAGTAGGCAGCGGCTTACCGCCATTGCGAGCTGTCCGACTTCGAGGACGAGGCGTGGGGTGTCACCGCTGTCCTGCGGACGTTGAGTCCGAGCGTGGTTGCTCCTGTGTCCGGACGGTGTCCGTGCAGGCCAGGTGGTCGAGACGTGCTTCGTCCGGATGACCGATCCCGGTTGTCCGGACAGGCGCCGATTTGGGCATCTACTGTCCTGCCGCGGAGAGAGGGACCGGTCGGGAGGCCCGGATCAGCCGATCGTCGCCCGGTAGGCCCTCAGTGCCTCGGTCACGGGCTGGAAGAAGGTCGTGCCGCCCGAGGAGCAGTTGCCGTTGCGTTCACCACCGCGGTGTCCGCTCGCCACTGCCTCACGTCGCCTCCAAGCCCGGAGCGGCGACTTGGTCGGCGCGGGCGACCGGGACGTCTCGGACCGGCTTCGGAAGTGTCGGGTCAGGCGATCGCGGCGACGCCGATGCCAATGGCGATGAACAGCCAGCCCGTCGTCAGATCCCAGCGGTGGCGGATCTTCGGACGGGCCAGCAGGGCGCGCAGCTGGGCTGCGACGGCTACCAGGACGAACCAGAAGGCGACTCCGATCAGGATGTCCAGGATGCCGAGGAAGAAGATCTGCCGGGTCGTCGAGCCGCCGTCGCTGACGAACTGCGGCAGGATGCTGAGGAAGAACAGGGCCGCCTTGGGGTTGAGCACGTTGGTGAAGAACCCCTGGACGAAACCGGAGCGCCATCGCGCGCCGCCCGACTGCGCCTCTCCCGCAGGTGCCTGTTCGGCCGCGTACGGCTCCTCGCCCTGGCGTGTCCGCCCCGCGGCGCGCTCCCGGGCGGCCCGTCGGGCGGCGAGCACCGCGCGTACGCCGAGGTAGACGAGGTACGCGGCGCCCAGGAGCTTGATGGCGTCGTAGACGAGAGGCGAGCGGGTGGCGACCACTGAAAGGCCAATGGCGGCGGCGAGCATGTGCACGCACAGCCCGGCCTGGGCTCCCAGTGCCGCCGCCCGCCCCTTCGACGGGTGTTCGGCCGCCGAGCGGACCACCACCAGGAAGTCCGGCCCCGGGACGACGTAGGCCACCAGCACCACGCCGAGGAAGCCGATGAGGTCGACCGACATCCGTACTCCGTTCGTTCGCCCCGTGCTCGGCTGCTCGGGGTTCCTGCTTCTAATCGGGCCGTGGTGCCGGGTCAGGTCACCAGGGCGCGGTCGCCGGCGACGGCCTCGTCGAGTATCTCCAGGCCCTGCTCCAGCTGCCCTTCCGCCACGGAGAGTGGGGGCAGCAGCTCGACCACCTCGTCCTGCGGGCCGGCGGTCTCCAGCAGCAGTCCCGCCCTGAAGGCGGCGTCGCACACGTCGCGGGCGGCGCCCGGGCGGTCCATCGGAAAACCCCAGGCCAGGCCCCGCCCGCGCGGAGCGCTCAGCCCGTGGCGCTGTGCGGTCTCGGTGAGGCAGCGGCGTATCCGCTCGCCGAGCGCCGCGGTGCGGGCGGCGAGGGCCCCGTCCGACCAGTGCACCTCCAGGGCCCGGGCGGCGGTGACGAAGGCGGGGTTGCAGCCCCCGGAAGGTGCCGTTGTACTCGCCCGGGCTCCACACGTCGTACTCGGGGCGCATCAGCGTGAGGGTCATGGGCATCCCGTACCCGCTGATGGACTGGACAGGCAGATGATGCCGCTTGGCCCAGCGACCCCGCGTAGTCCCCGACGGTCAGTCCGCGGTACTCATGTGCGCGCCGAGCGGCTCGGGATTCAGGAACCCTCCGCCTGGCGGTACTTCGACCCGGCCGCCTCGCGGCCGGCACGCCGAACAGCGGCACAAGGCCGAGAGCAGCAGCGCGCCCGGACAGGTGGGGCGCGCTCCGATGCCTCCGGCCGACAACCCGGAGCTGGCGCTCATTCTCGGGGGTGTGCCCGATGCCCTGGAGGAGAGCGGCGCCGACCTGTACAGCGTCATCGTCAACGTCGCCGTCAACGCCTGGGTGGCCGGCCACATCCACGGGGAGGACGGCTGCACCGGCTGCCAGGACAAGCGGTCGACCGGCACCGACTGGGAGGCCCGCATGGCCGCCGTTGAAACGGGCTGGCAGGCAGTACGTGACGATGGACGCGTACGGCCTGAACTGTTGGAAGCGGCCTACGCCGAACCTCGCTTGCGTCAGCTGTTCCCCTGGACCGGGATGGGGGAAATCCACTTCAGTCGCTGCACGGAACAGCGGTGGACCTGGGGCATTCCCTACATCCAGCCCGCCAGCGACGGCACCTATTGGGTCTCTGGCCCGCTCCGCGGCGAGACGGTGGGTCCTGCAGCTACAGCACAGAACGCCATCGCCATGGTGGTTCAGCACCTGCGAGCAGACTGCGGTCCCATCTTCCTGGGCGCCCCCGAAGAACTCGCAGCCCATGCGGCAACAACGCAGTAGACACGAAGGGTAAAGCCCAAGTTAGGGGCACGAGGTACCGACGAACCGGATGCTCAGGAATATGGAGGTGCGGACGGCGGCCCGGTCGTCCGAGGCGCTCGGGACCCGTTGCCGCGTTGCAGGCCGCTAGCCTGTCGGTATGTCGGAGCGTGTCATACCTGGTCGCACGGACGGCCTGATCACCCTGGTTGCCGCGGACGCTCTGTGGGTCGATTTGACGGCCGACAGTGCTGTGCCGACGGCTTCTGGGGCGTTCACCTGCTCTCCTGCCCGTGCCCGGTCGGGGTACGTCCTGCTCGGCAGCCATGCGGTGGCGATGGTGAGGGCGAGCGACGGGCAGTGGAGTGTTTCGGAGGCTGAGGTGCGCCGGGCGGCCGCGGAACTGAACGCGGTGGGGATGGACCGGCAGGACCTGGTCCGCATCGGTCCGTTTCGTGGATCACCGAGCCAGGCGTGCGACGAAGAAACGCCACTGCGTTGGCGCCAGCGCATCACGGGGAAACTGCAGGAGCTGCGCGGCCCCGGGCGGGCAGCGCGACGTGACGTCGGCCGGCCGTACCATCTGGCGGGGATCGACTGGCGACAGATACTCGTGGAGCAGACCCTCGACGGGAGGCAGCGCACGTGGTGGCTGCCGCGCGCTGTGGTCAGGCTGCTGGACGCGGCCGAGCACGCCGAAACACAGTGGGTGCAAGCCGCGCGGACCCGCCAGGCAAACACAGCCGTCACCGAGCCGCCCTCCCCTCCCCGGCAGACCCAAGACGCCGACGGTCGACAGAAGACGGGCCCCGAGGGTCCCACCGCCTCACTGCGCCCATACAACAGAGAGCTGGAAGGCCAGCTGTACTCGGTGCTCAGCAGAAAGCCCGGCACCTCCCGCAGGGTGGCCGGGTGGGCGTGCGCCGTCTGCGGCACCGCGCCCGCCACCGTGCTCGACCACTGCCACGAACACGGCTACGTCCGCGCCCCCGTCTGCCAGTCCTGCAACACACAGGAACGCCCCGACCACCTGTACAGCAACGACATCCGCGTGGCGAACCGCTACACACGCCTCTTCCACACCGACACCGAAAACTGGCTCCGCCACTGGCACCGCTGCCCCGGCTGCCGCGCACGCACCACCCTGCCCCTGCCACACCTCGCCGCATGGACCGCCCTCATATCCTGCCGATCCCTGCGCCCGACCCACCGCGCCCCGCGCGGACGCAAGCCCTGCGGTGTCCTGCGAGTGTCCTGGACAGGCAGCCAGAACGCGCCCCGTTCCTGCCTGCTCACTGTCACCGTCGACTTCTGCCCCTCCGGCGAGCACCGTGTCCTGGCGCGAGTCCCCTACCGCGAAGCCGCCGAGCGGTTTCGTGTCTGGTTGGCCGAGACGGCCCCTGCCGTGGCCGCCGCGGCCGGTCCTGACCGCCTGGACGGCCTCCCTGCCCAGTCCCGGCCAGTCGTCGCGGACACCAGCGGCGAGGACCTAGAACTGTTCTGAGCGGACACCGGGAGACCTGACACACCACCGTCACCTCGCAGCTGCCGGCTCCCGACACGCTCACCCCGCACCCCCGGAGAAATGCGCAGCAGAGTCCTGCGGCGCAGTGCACGTCACAAGATCTGCGCACTGCTTGTCACCAAGAGTGCCTGAAACGGGGCCCGGGCAACGGACCGTCGCGTTCTGTCCGATCAGCCTTCGCTGCCGGTCTGCCGATCGATACGGTAAAAGGTTATTGCCATCGGGGAGAGCAACAGTCAACACCTGTGGATCACGGCTGCCCGTTGAGGCCGAGTTTCCTCTTGCCGTAGGGGGAGAAGATCGACGCCCAGCCGGTCCAGCCGACGTGGACCTGGGCGATCTGGGAGGGCAGAGGCATGACGGGAAGCAGGTCTCTGCCTTTGGCCCAGTTGGCGAGGAGGCCCTCGGTGGTGTCCACGGCGGAGACGACCATGGTGACCTTCGCGTTGCCGTTGACCCAGGTGTCCCACAGCGCCCGCCCTTCGGGGCGTGCTTCCACTCCCAGTCGAGCACAGGCATGCGGGTAGGTCTCGTCGGTGTTGATAGGCATGGCCTCGGGGCGGATGATGGCCACGGCAGCGAGGGGAACCTGTGGGCGCTCTGCCTCCTCCTCCAAGCACCCATCCAGGGGGAAGTGGTAGTGCAGCAGCGCCCTTCCCAGAGCGTTGACACTGCGTTGGAGCGGTCTCTCACCTTCGGTTCCGCCGGTGTACCAATGCTCGCCGGCAGCTGCGGAGGCGACTGCCTTGGCAAGCCGTTCGATCTCCCGCAGGTAGTCGAGTTCGGAGAGCTCTGGCCTGGTCATAGGGGCAGTGTCGCATCGCTGCACCAGATCTGTGCGGCTGCTTTTCGCGTCACGCGGCCTGCTGCTGACACTAGACCAGGACGCCGTTCTCGAACCGGGCCCGGTGCGGACAAGGGGCACCAGGTGGGCACCGGTGATCGCGCGCCAGCGGCCTGGGCGGACTCGACGAGCTTGAACACCATCGCCAGCGCCGCTTCGTCCTTTCGATCTGGCTCACGTCGGCACAGACTCGCCCTGGCCTGCCCGGATAAGACCTTCTGCGCTGCGCTTTAGAGGGCGGTTCGTGAGCATTTGACCGTGCCTTGTCTTGAAGGGCGCTCATCAGCGGTTACTTCGAAAGGCGCTGTCCGGTGGAGCCACAGGCGATACTCGCCTTGTGGACTGGTTGGAGCGAGCTCGGGCTGCGGAACAGCTTCAAGATTGGGACGAGGCGATCGCGCTGGTGAGCTTCCACGCCGAGTGCTTCTCCGACGATCCAGACATGCACGACAACCATCTGTGGCACATGGATCTGCTGGCCCGAGCGGAACGGATTTCAGAACTTACGGAGCGCGCCCTCACGGATAGCCACGCACGTCGAAGGCTTAACAGATCGCTTCGGGAGCGGGGTATGGAGGCGGCGCTGTGTGACCGCGCCGAAGACGGCGACCGTGGCGCCCTCTATGTCCTTGTTCGACTGATGTGCGAGACGGGTCGGGTGCAAGAAGCCCAGAAGGTAGTTGAAGACATCGGCCCGGAGGACCAGTACGCACGCCAGATTGTGGCCAGCGACTGCTGGACGTAGGTGTCCGGCTACGGCTTTCTCGCGAAGTTGCCGGTGCCGGCCTCGGTGAGGATGCCGAGTTTGACCAGGCGTTTCAGCTTGGCGCGGGTGCCTTCGATGTTCTTCGGCAGCAGTTCGTGGCCGAGGGCTTCGCAGACGTCCTTGGCCCGTAGCGGCCCGGTCGCGTGCTTGAAGGCGTCGAGGATGCGGGGGTAGTCCGGGTGCTCGGGCAGGCCCGGCGCGACGACCGGGAGCCGGTCGGCGAGGCCGGCGACGGTCTTTCGGGTGATCGCGAGGTGCTCCAGGTGCGTCTCGGCCTCCCCCAACCGGCTCTGCACGTCGTCGATCTGTGCACGGAGGCCGTCCGCCAGGGCCCGGGCGGCGTCTTCCTGAAGGTCCAGGGCGTCGAGCAAGGGCTGGATGTTCACGCTGCCACCGCCCGTTCTTCGCGCCAGGTGGGGGTGTTCGTGCCGGTGAGGCGTCGGATCATGACGTGGGCCATCGCCCAGTAGACGCGGGAGGCGGAGGAGGAGAGGCGGTGCTCGTAGTCGCGGACCAGGCGCCGGTGCAGTATCAGGATCCCGTAGGTCTGCTCGACCCTCCACCGCTTCGGCTGCGGCACGAACCCCTTGACCTGCAGGTTGCGTGCGACGATCTCGACGTCGACACCCAGGCCGGCACCGTGCGCGACGACCTGGTTCTTGAAGCCCTGGTCGCCAGGGCTTTGCGGACGGTGCCGCCGGGGTGCTCGGCGACCTGGTCCAGCAGGGCGATACCCGCGGCGTTGTCGTGGGTGTTCGCGGCGAGGACGACGACCGCGATGACCAGGCCGAGGACGTCCACGGCCAGGTCGCGCTTGCGGCCGGGCACCCGCTTGGCCGGATCGTGGCCGGTCGTGGAGGCGGGGACCCTGGCGGCCACATGAACACTCTGGGTGTCCAGGACCACCAGGGTCGGGTCCTCTAATCGGCGGGCGCGTTCACGGACCTGGCAGCGCAGGAGTTCATAGATGACCTGGTCAGTGCCGTCGTCACGCCAGGCGGCGAAATAGTAGTAGGTCGCACTCTTCTGGGGCAGGTCGTGCGGGAGGTAGGCCCACTGGCAGCCGGTCGCCCCTGGTAGAGGATCGCGTTCACGATCTCCCGCATGTCGTAGGCACCCTGGTGGCCGCTGACCGAGCGGTGCCAGTCCTTCCACGCGGTGATCACCGGCTCGATCAACGACCACTGCTCGTCCGATAAGTCACTCAGGTGCGGCTTGCGTTCGCTCACCCGATCACATCACCAGATCAGCAACCGTGGACCGGCAGATTCCGCCCCAACACCACACCATCAGGCGATAGTAGATCCACTCAAAGACTCACGAACCGCCCACTAACAACATCAACTACGCTGGCGCCAGCCGCATAACCCGTGTCCAGGATTCGGGGTCAAGGCACCTCGTCGTCTTCGCCCACCTCGTCACCACCACCTGACGTCGACGCGGGCGGCGGGACCCTCGGCTGAGCCGGGACGGCGGGTCTGTGCGGGACACCAGATGTTCCGCCGGTATGAGGAGATAGGTCTCGGTGGAACTGGGTTCAGCAGAACCAGCCGTTCTGAACCCAGCCCCGGCGGTTGATGTTTCCGTAGGCGAAGCCGTAGACCCAGTCACCGCCGCCTTGCTCCACGAGGAAGGTCTGTCCTCGGTAGAGCGTGCCCATCCACGCTCCGTGCGGGGCGGTGACCCGGACGAAGAGGTCCTGGGCGCAGACGGTCTCGCGCTGGCCGACCGTGCCGTTGGCGGAGGTGGCGGGGGTGATGGTCAGGGCGGTTACCGCGGCGAAAGCCAGGGCCAGGGTGGCGAATCTGCTCATGCGGGTCATGTACGCGTCCTCTCCGTCGTCTTGTCGTGTGCGTCGTTCACCAGGAACCGAAGCCCCCTAGGCACTCGTGTCTGACGAAGCCCCAGTCATTGGGCCCGAAATCGAAGGTGGCCGCCCAGCCGTTGTAGACCGGGTGGGCACCGCGGGTGTGCCCGACCTTGTCACCGCGGAACAGGGTCCGCTTCAGACCGACCGGTCCTGACGCACTGTCGTAGTTCGCGTAGAAGCTGGCACTGTCGCAGACGATGACGGCGTGTTCCGGCACGGTCGGTCCCGCCTGCGCAACACCAGCGTTGCTCAGAGCGAGAACGGCCATCACGGAGAGGACGACACTCGCCTTACGGGTCGAGTTCATGACAAGTAGAGTGACGGAAGGTCTCGACTTCGTCCAGAAGGCAGTATCTGGCGGCGGCCAGCCCTTGGCCGACTTCCAGGTCGATCTGGGCGGGCGCGGCGGCCAGGGAGTCGATCGCGACCAGGGCCTCGCCACCTCCCACCACACCCGGTGCGCCCGCCGCCTTCACCGACCCGGAAAGCCCGGGGACATCCCTTCAGCCCGCGATCCCCGCTCAGCGCGGCTCCGCAGGTGCAGTGGCGAGGTCTACACTCCGCGATCATGATCGATTTCACCGGTGCGGACACCGACCCGCGTCTCTTCGACACCATGTCCACCATGCGCGCCATGCGCCGTATCAAGCCCGACCCGGTCTCCGAAGACCTCGTCGAGCAGCTCGTCCAGGCTGCGGTCTGGGGGCCCAGCGGCGGCAACATGCAGCGCTTTGAGTACGTCGTCGTCACCGACCGGGACGTCATGGCCCGTCTCGCCCCCTTGTGGAGGCGGTGCGTTGACGCCTACCTGGCCACCACGGGCGCGCTGGCTCCTGAGGGGATGGACGAGGCCGCCTACGGTCGGATGGTCGCCGCGATCGAGTACCAGCGTGACCACTTCGCCGACACTCCTGTGCTGGTCATCCCGTGCCATCAGTTTCCCGCACCGCGGGTGACCGAGGAGGGCTACCTCGCCTCCGCACAGGCCCTCGGACCGGCGGCGACCCAGCGCATGGTGGACACGCAGGAACGCTTCATGGCTCTGGCCGAAGGATCCTGCGTCTATCCCGGCGTACAGAATCTGCTCCTCGCGGCCCGAGGCCTCGGCCTCGCCGCGAACATCACCATCTGGCACCTGATGCTGGAGGAGGAGTGGAAGCAAGCCCTCGGTATTCCCGAGGACATGCGCACCTTTGCCGCGATACCCGTCGGCTGGCCGATGGGTAACTTCGGGCCGGTGCGCCGCCGTCCGGTCTCCGAGGTCGTGCACCGCGACCGCTGGTAGGTCTCGGGGGCACTGTCGGCCAAACCGCGGTCAGGCCAGGGAGCAGACGCGCCTGTTGCCCCGCGCAGCAGGGCGCGAGGCAACAGGAAGGCACGGAGCAACAGGAGGGCGACGGGCCAACAGGGGTTGTCACCAGCACGCCACATCGGCGTCACCGTAGCGCCTGCAGTTCGCCGCTCCCCCATGCCATGCCTGCCGTCGAGTCCTCGCCCGGAGACGGAAAGCATCTCCGGGAGGACGGCCTGAGCTGGGGAAACACCGTGGATACGGATCGCTCCGCGAGCTCTTGAGGTGGAGGCGGGCAAGGGCCGGTGTCCTTCGATCGGGTGGTGTGCCGTACGGATCGGTGCCTCACCCGGCCTGGCACAGGATGGGAGCGGTGGCCGGCACCGGCGCAGTCATGTTTGGTCAGGGGGGCAAGGCCCCCTGACCCGAGCTGAATAGACGTGTTCAACATCCGGGGTCAAGGCCCGTAGCCGCTTTTTCCCCAGCCGATCTCCAGGATCTGCTGACCCGTCTGCGCGCGGCCTACCTCGCCGCCTAGACCCGGCCACCGGCTGTGGGCAGGCAACCGCCGGAACCAGAGCGCTGGCCTGCCACGGGAAGGAAACCGAGCAGCGACGCGAACGCCGACGGTCGGGACGAACAACGGAGTCGACCCGTCGCGTTGACTGCGTTTCCCGCATTCCAACACGACTCTCCGTGACGCTCGTTAGGCTGAACGGCTGATGGTGATCTACCTCCTCTCACGCCCACAGGATGCTCTCCTGCGGGCGTGAGAGCTGGGCTGTGCTGGCGAAAGGGCTGGCGATGGGCGTTGACAACCGGCAGATCCAGACGGCCGTGCTGGCGAATCCCGAGTCCGATGATCCGGTGGTCTGTCCGACGGATGCGGACGAGCTCGACGAGTTCCGTGAGGAGTTCTCCGAGACGACGTTCTGGTGCGGGATCCTGCTGGGCGGGTGCGGCGGCCAGCTCCTGACGAGACGGGGCAACGTCCGCGTCAGCCATTTCGCCCACTTCCCCGACCCCGACGGCCTGCTGCCCGAATGCGGCCGCCGCTCCCGGGGCGTCGCGAGCGCGGACCACCTGTACGTACGGGCAGCCACCCAGACATGGCTGCGCGGCCAGGGCTACACCCCGCGCTACCGCTACATCGACCGGGACGACGCACCGGTCGGCTCCCTCGTGGAGATCGAACTGAGCGGGCACACGCTGCTGCTGCACATGGACCGCGCCATGCCGCCCGACTGGGACGCGGCGGAGGCCAGCGACATCATTCTCGGTCCCGGCGTCCCCATCGATTACCGCACCCTGGTACGCCGGGGTTACGTCAACCGCGTCAAGTTCGTCAGCGAGGGCAACCAGCGGGTCATGATGCTCGGCACTGAGCTCCCGATGATGGGCACCGACTGGGACTTCGAGCTGGCGGACTGCACCGTCGACGAGCATGGCCGACTCATCACCCCCGTCGTCACCCGCCTCGAGGTCGCACGTGCCGCCGAAGAACGTGCCCCGGTGCCGCGGCCGCGCCGTGAGAAGGAGGAAGGTCCGGTACAGATCGGTGCTCTGACCCGGCTCATCAACAGCGCCGTACAGAGGAAGGAGACCGCCGCCGTCCGAGAGCTGCGGGACACGGCACAGCTCCAGGTGCCTCGCTGCGAGGGGCAGGCGCTCGAGCACCTGCAACGCGCGATCGACCACGCGAACGCCTGGATCGGCCAGCAGGACCGTGTCCGCCGGCGGTTTTTCGCCGGACTCGACGAAGCGGTCCGGCTCGGTCACGTCTTCAAGGTCTCGACGCTGACTCCGCAGCTCAGAAAGTTCATCCAGGGCGACGGAGCCACCACGCCGCAGGAGGCGGGCATTCTCCAGGCGGCCGACACGCTCCTTCGAGAAGCGCGTCAGCAGGCTGCCCGGAAACGGCGGGAAGCGGACGAACGCCGTGTGGCAGCGGTTGAAGAGCGGACGCAGCAGCGTCGCGCGGCAGAGGCTCAGGAACGGCAAGCACAGCCAGTGACACAGGCTCAGGAGCGCAAGGCGCGCAACAGGGCGCGGGGGCAGGTCCAGAGCATCACCGGTCGTCTACGTCGTGAAGAACTGTCTGCTGAACAGCAGAAGCAGCTCGTTGAGGAGTTGGTGCGTGCGGCGAAGGAGGCCGGGGACCTGCTGTCTGCGGCCGAGCAGCGCAAGGTGGACGATTGGGTGGAAAGGCTCGCCGCCCCCGCGGGAGAACCGGACGCGGCCGAGAAGATCTCCCCCGCCGCGCAACTGAAGCCGAACACGATCACGGAGCCCGCCGAGCTGTCGGCGCATCTCGTTCCCGCTGCGGCGGCCGTCCGCGGGGCCCTGAAGAAGGCGGCGCGGGAACGAATCACGACCAGCTGGAAGCGACTGGAGTATCAACTCGGCTCCGCGCTCCCCTCTCTCAGCACCAACGAACGCGTCCAGGTGCTGGTCCAGGTCGACCGGTCCACGGCCGGTGACGAGCCGCTTCTGTCGTCCCTGCTGGCAGCGGGCGACCCGCACTTCGCCTACCAGTACTACCGGCACGTCCTCACCGCACTCGACCTGGACGCCCCGGACGACGACGAAGACCTGCGGGACGTCGTCGAAGCCGACGCCGAACAGGTATTCACCGACTGGCGCTTCCGCTGAAGCCGGCCGGAAGGAGCGCACGAGCTCACCCGGCTTGACGCAGCGAGGGAGAGTTGGTCGTACCGGCACGCTCGGCACGAGCGCGGCGGATTGCGGCCGCACGCACTGCTTCGTCGGTCTGACGCTGCTGGGCACGGACGTCCTCGAGCGACGTCAGCACCTCGCCCTCCTGATCCTGCCCGGCGTCGGGGAGAACGGTGGCGGCGAGCTCGCGGCGGACCTGTTCCTGCCGTACGACGGCGGCAGCCAGGGTCAGGCGCTCCTGGCGGGGCGGGACGACCGCGCGGTGGGCGGCGAGGGCACGGTGGCAGCCGGCCGACGCGCTCTCCCTCGTCTTGACCGGCCTGGCCGGAACGACCGGTCGCGGGCCTGTTCGTCGGCAACCGCTGGGGACGGCGTCGTCGTGGTGGCGGACCGGGCGGCGGGCGCCAGGACGTGCATGGGCCGGACGTTCGCCTCGAGCACCGCTCTGTTGGCGACCGCAATGAGCTTCGGCGCACACCAGCGGGCCTTCGTGCCGTAGGCGGGGGCGCCGGGGACGACGTCCAGACGGCCGGACCCCTCGTCGAACGACACGGCCCGGACGTGCCCGACGAGCTGGGCGCGGCCGTGGTGAGGGTGGTCTCCCACTGGGCCAGGACGCTACCGCCGGCAGCCGGGGCGACCAGGCCGCGCTCGGTCGTCATCATCCCGATAGCCCTAACCGAACGCGAGCGACGCTCGGCTACCGCACGGGAAGCGCGGGATCACCGTTCCGGTAGACCTGCCCACCGCTCTCGGCGGGCTTGGCCCACCAGGGCCGCCTGGCCGACGGCCCTGGCTCGCTCGCGCCCGGCGGGCCCACCGTTCCCGCCGGGCTTCGGAGCGGCTGGCTCCGATTCGGGTCGCGCGCTGCGGAATCCCGGTCCTTAGGGGGTAGCAATCGCTTTCTGTCCCGGGCATGCTGTCGGCCACAGCGCCGACCGCCGGGCGCTCTTCCCCAGGAGGTCCGCCCCGCCATGCACTCCTCCGTGCCCGCTTCCCTGCTGTCCCGACGCGGTCTGCTGCGTGCCGCCCTGGGCACCACCGCCGTAGCACCGCTCGCGGTGCCGCTCACCGCGACGCCCGCGCGCGCCGCCGACGCGTACGACGCGCTGCGCGTGACGTGGCGGGAGCTGATCCTCGGTACGAACGTCACTCCGACCGCCGAGCCCTTCGCCTCGAAGCTCGCCGCGCTCGGCGACACCGCCCGTGGTCTGCGCTCCTCCATGGCCCGGACGAACGGCTCGCTCTGGCCGGACCTGCCCTACGCGGACCCCGAGCCGGACACGGACGCCGAGTCGTACACGTACTCCGGGAACCTCAACACCAGTTACCACCGGCTGCGCACCCTTGCCGAGGCGTACTCCCAGCCCGGCACGGGTCTCACCAGCGACACGGCCCTGCGGGCCGAGATCCTCGCCGGGCTCGACCACCTCCACGACCAGGCGTACCACGCGACACAGGTCCGCTACGGCAACTGGTACAACTGGCAGATCGGCATCCCGCAGGCGCTGCTCGACATCGACGTCCTGCTGTACGACCACCTCGGTGCGACCCGGATCGCCGAACACTGCGCCGCCGTCGACCACTTCATCCCCGACAGCGCGGTGGCGAACTACACCGGCACGTCCACCGGCTCCAACCGGGTCGACCTGTGCCGGGTCCTCGCCCTGCGGGGCGTCGTCGGCAGATCCGCCGCGAAGTTGACCCTGGCCCGTGACGCGCTCTCGCCGGTCTTCCCGTACGTCACAAGTGGGGACGGGCTCTTCGCCGACGGGAGCTTCATCCAGCACACCTACGTCCCCTACGCGGGTTCGTACGGCGCGGTCATGCTCGGCGGCCTGTCCCTGCTGTTCGCGTTGCTCAAGGGTTCGCCATGGGAGGTCACCGACAGCGGCCGGCAGGTGGTGTTCGACTCGGTGGAGAAGGCGTACGCGCCCTTCCTCTTCAACGGTCTGGCCATGGACGCCGTATCCGGGCGGGCGATCAGCCGGGGGATACAGAAGTCGGACACCCGGGGCGTCCGCCAGGACGACCATCTGCGCGGCCACTCGATCATCGCGTGCGTAGCGCTGCTCGCGCAGAGCGCGTCGGCAGCGGAGAAGGCCCGCTGGGAGGGGATGGTCAAGGGCTGGATCGCCCGCGCCTACTACAGCCCGCTGCTCGCCAGCCCCGCGCTGGGCGTCGCCGCGCTCGCCCGCCTCAAGACCGTCGACGACGGCGCGGCCGCGGCGAGCCCCGAACCGTCCGGCCACCGCCTCTTCTCCGGTATGGACCGGGCCGTGCACCGCCGCGCCGGCTGGGCGGCCTCGCTCTCCATGGCTTCGAACCGGATCACCTACTACGAGAACGGCAACGGCGAGAACCTGCGCGCCTGGCACAGCGGCTCGGGAATGCTCTACTGGTGGGGCGACACCTTCGCCAACGGGCAGTACAGCGACCACTTCTGGCCGACGGTCGACCCGTACCGGCTGCCCGGCACCACCGCCTCCCGCAAGCCGCTCGCCGACGGCGAAGGCGGCACCTGGGGCGCGGCCCGGCCCGACGTGCGCTGGGTGGGCGGGACGACCGACGGCACGTACGCAGCCGTGGGCCAGTACCTCAAGGGACTCTCCTCCACGCTCCTGGCCAAGAAGTCCTGGTTCTTCCTCGACGACGCGATCGTCTGCCTGGGCTCCGGGATCCACGGGCGCGACGGCACGGGCGTCGAGTCGGTCGTGGAGAACCGCAACCTCGGTGAGACCGGCGTGCACGCCTTCACCGTCGACGGCACGGCCCAGCCGACCACGCTCGGCTGGAGCGCCACCCTCACCGGCACGCGGTGGGCGCACCTCGCCGGCCACGCGGGGTACGTCTTCCCCGGCGGCGCCCCGGCGTTGAAGGCCCTGCGCCAGGCCCGCACGGGCGCGTGGTCGGACATCAACAAGGGCGCCGTGACCGATCCGGTCACCCGCCGGTACCTCACCCTCTGGTTCGACCACGGCACCGATCCGACCTGGGCCGCGTACTCCTACGTCCTGATGCCCGGCGCGAGCCAGGCGCAGACGGCCGCCCGCGCGGCCGACACGAACTGGCTCACCGTCCTCGCCAACACCAAGGAACAGCAGGGCGTACGCGTGCCCGCGCTGGGTTTCACCGGCATCAACTTCTGGCTCGCTGGCACGGTCGGCAACGTCACGACCGGCGCCCCCGCGTCCGTGCTGATCCGGGAGTCCGGTACCACCGCCACGGTGTGCGTCTCCGGCCCCCTGCGCGACGGCGCGACGATCGACCTCACCTGGAACCGCCCAGTGTCGGCGGTGCTGTCCAAGGACGCGACGGTCCAGGTGGTGGCCACGGGTTCCGCGCTCCAGCTCCGGATCACTCCGGGAACGCTCGCCGCCACGCACAAGGCGGTGGTCAGGCTCGCGTGAAACCCGCCGCGACGCGCCTGCGTGCGCGGGGGGGCGGCTCGGGCCCTACGGTGGGCCGATGCGACCTGTTCCCAGGTGGGCCCTCCTCTCGTCGGGGTGCGCCCCCGCCGATCACCCGGGGCGGCCGGACGATCGGCGACCCGGCCGGACGGATGACGGCCGAGGCCGCCGCCGAGGTGATCGAGCGCCTGGCCGACGCCGCCGGCCTGTCCGGCGACTGGTCCGGCCACTCGCTGCGCCGCGGCTTCGCCACCGCAGCCCGGGCCGCCGGACACGACCCGCTGGAGATCGCCCGCGCCGGCGGCTGGGCCGACGGCTCCCGCGTCCTGGCCCGCTACATGGACGACGCCAACCGCGTGAAGAACAGCCCCCTCGTCGGCATCGGCCCGTGACCCGGCCCGGCCCCAGGGGCGTCCGGTTGATCATGACCCTCGTATCGAGGTCTGTCCGGACCGGCCGGAGGAGAGCGATGCCGGGTGGGGCGGTTGTGTTCGGTGGTCAGGCGGGAACGCCGGCCCAGTCCAGGACGGCGGTCATCTCGCCCTTCGGGAGTGCGGGGTTGGCGCCCGCGCTGGAGGCCAGTTCGGTGACGTGGAGGGCTTCGCGGAGCCGGTGGAGCGGCAGGCGCGGGTCGCGGGCCGCCGCCTGGCGTGTCCACACCGCGGGATCATGGCTGAGCCGTTCGATCAGCGTGGGGGTGGCGGCCGGGTCCCGGACGGCCAGCCGGCGGTAGTTGCCGTCCGGGTGGTCCGCGTAGCGCGCGGCGAGACCGGCGCGGGGAAAGCGGGGGTGCGTCTCCGCGATCCAGGCGGAGAACGTCCCGCCGAACCGTGCGAACACACGCATCAGGACCTCCTCCGGGGCGTCGGGGGGGCGTTGTCACGTTGTTGGGTGCGTGACAACGCCCCCCAGCCGGCTACTTCGGGCTGAACCTCAGCACCCTCGCCACACACCGGGCAGTCACGCTCGTCGATCGAGTCGATCACGACCGGGTGACCACAGAGGTCGCACGGACGCATGGCCTCACCAGCCGCCCCCCGAACAGACACGTCATCACTCACGACAGCCACACTGCCAGACCCACCAGACACCGACCCGACCACCTTGACCAAAGACATAGGGGCACCCCCCCGGCGGAGCGACGGCCCCGCCCTCGGCGGCCTGCCGGGCGATCCTCACGGAGGTGGTACGGCGGCCGGTCGGGGAAGCCGGAGCGGGTGATGCCGAGGTGGGCGCACAGTCGCTCACCACCGTGGCCCCGGGCCGAGCGAGTCGGTGCCGTACGTGCCGGATGAGGGTTCCTGGAGCCGTCAGGTCGAAGGAGGCCCGTGGCGGGACCGGCTCGGACGCGCTCCGCCTGTGGCGAGTCCACGCCGGTCCGTTCGAGGCCGGCGACGGTAGGGATCGCTCGGGCCTGGCTCGATTTCGATGGTTGCTCAGCGTGAGCATGCGGGGGCCCTCCCACGGGCACGAGGGGGTACGCCTGCCGATGACCTGTCGAAATACCCGCCCGGCGGCTCGCCGATCAGCCGGCCGAGACGGCGGGAATTCTGCGTTTGAAAAACAGGCGGTCCAGTTTATACCGTTTACGGTTCGAGGGCGGGGCTTGCCATGGTCATTGACGCTGCGAACTGAGCGTTGCTAGCCTCGCGGCGCTCGGACAGACAAGCAACGGGAGCTCCGTTGACGAATGTTCCTACGCCCTTCCATGGATCGCTTCTCCATCCCTCCAAGAGCGCACACGTCTCTGCTGTTTCATCCGATAAAATCGCGTCATCTTTCCTTCGGGATGGATATGTCCGGGTGAGAAGCGCCGTGGATCTCACGCCCGGATCCCGCCTCCGGACGCTCTTCGAGACCACGCTCCGGCGCGAGGGACTGTCCACCGACGGCCGGCTCACGGTGCCGGCGGGTCTCACCTCGCTGCCCCCGAGCCGCGTCGCGGACCTCGCGGACGTGGCCCCGGTGCTCTGGTCGGCTGTGTGCGCGCTGCTCGGCGGCGTCGGCCGGATCAGGCGGCCCGTCCGCCTCAGCAACGCCATGATCTGCAATTTCCGTACCACGCGACTGTCCGAGAGCTGGCATGTGGACGGCGACTTCTTCGTGCACCATCCGGACAGCCCCGAACAGGCGCTGCTGCTGTTCATCCTCTGGTCCGACGTCGGCAGGGGCGAGGGAGCCACCGTGGCGGCGCCCTCGGCCACGGCGGACATCCTCCGCCACCTGGCCCGCCATCCGGCCGGACTGACCAGCGCGCGCATTCCCGCCCGGGATTACGTCGGCAGACCGGAGGATCACCTCCACCTCACCGGAAAAGCGGGGGACGCCTGGATCCTGCATCCGCTGACCGCGCACCGGTCGGCATCCAATCCCCGGGGCGGACCAAGATTCATATCGAATCCGGTCGTGGCACTGAGCGATCCCATGAATCTCGCTGGCGGCCCAAATAATAAAAGCCCCCTCGAGGAATTGACGCGCCGACTTCTGGGCCGGTCCTGGGTACCGGACGAGAACACGGTGCGGGAAACCTTCGTGCCCGGCCGTATCGCCCGCTGGAACGGCGAAGGCACTTATACCGACCGTTCCTGAGAGCCCGTGCCGCGTCCACACCGGCCGATTCCCCCGCGAGGGGGCGAGGTGAGTCCATGCCCGCGCAGACGCCCACTCCTCCGCACGAGCGGCCCAGCTCGTCCCGGATGCTCCTGATCAACCCTCCGCTGTGGAACCCGTACGCCCCCCACCTCGCCGTGCCCCTGCTCCTGGCGGTGCTGCGCCGGCACCACGTGCCAGCGTCCGCGCTGGACCTGTCGGCCGAGACGATGCGCCATCTGCTCAGTCCCGACGGGGCCGGCGGCTACGCCGCCGAGCGCGAGCGGACCCTCGGCACCCGGGCCCGCGACCAGTTCGAGGCGGCCCGCTCGTCGGTGGACCGCGCGGCGGCCTTCCTGCGCTCGCCGGAGAGCGTCACCGACGTCGACGGTCACCGGGCCGCGACGGCCGTCTGCCAGGCCGTCCTGGACGGCATCGCGGCCCTGACCCCGGGCGCGGAGCTGAGCTTCGACCGGTTCGACCTGCGCCACCGTCCCGTCTCCAGCCGGCAGGTCATGCGCGCCGTGGCCGACGCCGTGCACAACCCGTACGTGCACGTCTTCGAGCGCGTTCTGGTGCCCCGGCTGCGCGCCCTGCCGGACCTGGAAGTCGTCGGTCTCTCCGTGTCCGCCGACTCCCAGCTGATCGCCGCGCTGACCGCCGCGCGCCTCATCAAACGGGAGCGGCCCGAGGTGCACATCACGGTCGGGGGGAACTTCGTCACCCGGATCGCCGACCGGCTCCGGCCGGGTCATCCGTTCTTCACGCTGATCGACTCCCTGGTGTGCTACGAGGGCGAGGAGTCGATCGTCGATCTCGTCGACCGGCTGCTGTCCGGCCGGCCCCTGCACGGCGTGCCCGGCATCGTCGTACCGGACGGTGACGAGCTGCACCGGTGCCCGTCCGCGACCGCCTCGCTGGCCGAGCTGCCCGTGCCCGACTTCACCGATCACCCGTTGGCCGAGGGCTATCTGGCGCCGGGCCCGGTGCTCCCGGTGATCGCCTCCCGCAGCTGCGCCTGGAAGTGCGCCTTCTGCGCGATCCCCTTCGCCTCCGACAAGTTCCGCATCCGCGCACCGGAGGCCGTCGTCGCCGAGATGGACGAACTGCACCGGCGCCACGGCATCCGCTCCTTCCAGTTCGTGGACGAGATCCTCACCGTCCGCAGCATGCGGGCGCTGGCGCACGGGCTCGCCGACCGCGACTACCGCTGGTACGGCGAGACCCGGTTCTCCCCGACGATCGACCGCCGGCTGACGGACGCGCTGTACGCGGCCGGCTGCCGCCGTCTCGACCTGGGGCTCGAGTCGTACAACCAGGACGTCCTGGACCGGATGCGCAAGGACATCAAGGCGTCCTGGATCGCACCCAACCTGGACGCGCTCCTGGCCTCGGGCATCAGCGTGCACCTGTTCGGGATCGCCGGGTTCCCGGGCGAGGCGCGCTGGCAGACAGCACGCACGGTGGAGTTCGCGGCGGCCACGCTGGCCCGCTCGCGCGAGCGGTACGCGGTGCCGGACAGCACCTTCGGGATCGGTCCGTTCGTCCTCGACGCCCTGTCCCCGGTCGCCGCCGCACCCGACCGGTACCAGGTACGGGTGCTCCACCAGGATCCGGGCGAGGACCTTCAGATGGCATTGCGCTACGACTACGTGGGCCCGCTGCCCGAGCCCGCGAGCGCGGAGGACCGGGACATCGCCGCCCGGGCCGACCGCGTCCTCGGCGCCGCCTTCGGCGATCAGGACCGGCCCGCCGAGGAGGTCGTCTTCCTGCGGGCGGCCGCCCGGCGCCCCGGCGAACGCGGCGACGACGGCGACGGCACGCCGGGGGTGCCCTGCCCCGGGCCGCACTGGGAGCACATGCCGCTGCGCTCCGCCGGGGGCTGGGTCGTCCGGCTCCGCAAGGGCGAGCAGACCCTGTTGTACGAGCCCCGGGAAGGCGCCCTGTTCAGTCTTCCCAGCAGACTGCTGGACGGCCTGCCCGCGACCGCCGCGGAGCTGTGCCGCGACTCCTCCGAGCTCGCCCTGGTGCGGGCCGCGCTGCACCATCGGTGTCTGGAACCCGCCGGGCCGGACGCCGGCCTGCTGACCTCGGCCGCCCAGCTGACCGGCGATCTGCTGCTGCGCCCCGGCCCCGGCACCCGGCTGGTCACCGAGGCCGCCGACACCTTCCTGACCTCGCGGATCACCGGGCGACGGCTGCGGCTGTCCGCATCGGGCGCCGCCGTGGCCCGCGTCGTCGCCGCCGGCGAGGGCAGTTCGTGGGCCGGCCTGGCCGCGCGCTGCGCCCCGGGATCCGTACCGCGGCTGCGCGCCTTCGTGTGGCGGCTGCTGGTCGACCGGCTCCTGTCCGTCGAGACGCCGGACAGGTCACCGCACCCACTGGCCGAGAGGAGGTGAGACACATGGCAGAGGAGCAGCTCGACGCCGTAGAGGCGGAGGTGGAGTTCGAGGACGACGGATTCTTCGAACCCACCATCGAGGAGGCCATCATGGCCTCCGGCCTGCACAAGCAGTTCGTCGTGGACTGACCCGCCCCCAGGGGCCGGGTCCGGTGCACCGGGGCCAAGCCGGTGCACCGGACCCGCACCCGATCATCGCGCACGCCACGCTACGACAAGGCGCACGGAAGGACACCGATGACGCAGAGCCCCGCACTCCTGCCGCTGACGCCGGTGGCCCGCACGGCACCCGCGGCGACCGTGGCCGTGGTCTCGCTGCCGTTCTTCACGCCCTTCGCGACCTGCTACCCGGCCGTCCTCATCACCCGGCGGCTGCGACAGCTCGGCTGCCGGGCCCGGTTCCTGCCGGCCCACATGGAGTTCTACGCCCACGCCCGGGGACGGGGTCTGACGGAGAGCGCGTACAAGCTGTTCACCAACCGGCACTTCGCCGCCGACGTCGCGCTGCTGCCGCTGTGGTCGGCACCGACCGCCGCGCACCGGGCGGAACGCGAGGAACTGGCCCGCACGGAGTTCCTCGCCACGGCCGAGGAGGAGGCGCGGCTGCGCGAGCTGTTCGACGACTATCTCGACCGGCTGGCCGAGCGTGTCGTCGGTACCGAGGTGCTCTGCCTGACAAGCACCCACTTCCAGTTGCTGCCCAGTCTGCTGCTGGCCCGCCGTGTCGCACGCGTCGCACGGGAGAGGGGCGTGCCCCGGCCCCGTGTGGTGCTCGGTGGCTACTTCGGCTCCCTCCAGGTCGCCCGTGACGTCCTCGCGCTGCACGAGGAGGTGGACGTCGTGGTGTACGGCGAGGCGGAGGACGTCCTCGGTGACGCCGTGCACCACGCCCTGGGCGGCCGGCGCCGGCTCGTCACGGGCCGGGCGCGCGCCTTCAAGGACGCGTACGCGGAGCAGTCCGCCCTGGTGGAGGCGAGTCTGCGCCGGCCGTGGCTGCGCGACCGGCTGGTGGTGAGCATGGAGGTGTCCCGCGGCTGTTACTGGGACCAGTGCGATTTCTGCAACTTCAACGACTCCTACGACGCCCGGTTCAAGATGCACGACCCCGGGCGCGTCCTGGCGGAGATGGCCCATCTGGCGCGGACCTACGGGCAGCGCCGGTTCCAGTTCCTCGACACCGCGCTGCCCCCGCGGCTGGTCCAGGCGCTGGCCGACTCCGGTGAGCGGCACGACTACCGCGTGTTCTGCGAGATCAGGCCCGACTTCGGCCGGGAGCGGCTGGGCCAGCTCGCCGCCCTGGGCCGGGTGACCGTTCAGCTCGGCATCGAGACGCTGCTCGACGACCACCTCGACCTGATGAACAAACAGCAGACCGTCGAGGAGGGGGTGCGCATGCTTTACGCGGCCCGGGAGTTCGGGATGCACAGCGTGTGGGGTGTGATGATCGGCCATCCGAAGGAGACTCCCGATCATCGCCGGCGCCTGCTCGACGAGATCCGCGCCCACCGCGGGGCGGGGCTTCCGGCGCCCAAGTACCTCACCGAGTGCGAGCTGCGTCCCGGCAGCGGACTGTGGGACGAGCGCGAAGAGCTGGGGCTGAGCGTCGAGTTCCCGTGGCGGATGTTCGACAGCGTCCTCAGCCCGCGGGAACACGCCTGCTCCCTGATTCCCAGCCGGATCCGGGGCATGCCCGCCGAGGAGCCGGAGTACCGGGCCGACCGGCGGGGGATCAGCGAGGAACTCACCGCCTGGCAGCGCGAGCAGGGGATGGAGGTCGGTCTCGATGCCTGACCCCGGCGGTACGACCGTGACCGCGCGGTTCCGGGACGTCACCGTGGAGTTCCGCTGCCCGGACCCCGCCGACACCGCCCACCTGCGCTACTACCTCAGCGATCACCTCGTACCGGAAGGGTCGCCGGCCGAGCTGGCGGTCCGTCTGCAGACGGAAGACGGCGGCTCCTTCACGGCGGCGCTGGGCACGGCCGCCGCCAAGCGCGTCTGGTGGCGCACGTCCGCCGGGCCGTGGCGGCTCTACGAGGAGTGGGGCGCGCGCGCCCGGCTGCCCTCGCCCGTGCCGCCCTTCGGCCTGCCCCCGCTGCGCGACCTCGTGCGCGTCCGGCACGGGGCCGCGCTCGCCGCACCCGACGGCAGCGCCCGGGCACTCGCGGTCACCGGGGACAGCGGAGCCGGAAAGTCGGTGGTCCTCCTGCAGCTCCTGCGTCGGAGCTGGGAGTTCGTCTCCGACGACCTGCTCGTCACGGACCGGCAGGACAGGGGACGTCTGTACTACTACGGCCGTCCGGTCGGCGTCCGTGAGCGCAGTCTGCCCCTGCTGCCCTGGCTGGACGCCGCTCTGCTGGCCGACGCCCCGTGCCTGCCCACCCGGTGGGGCCGCACCTGGATGGTGCGTCCCCAGCGCCTCGGCCGGTGCGCCCCGGTCGACCGGCCGCTCCGTCTGGCCTGGCGTCTGCACCTGACACGCGGCGCCCGCTTCGAGGCGCGGTCCGACGGGCCCACCTCGCGCGTCACCTGGGATCCCCGGCTGCACCTGGAAGAACTCCTGGCCGTGTGCCCGCGGCCGGCCGGAGGAGGAGACGCCCATGCCGCCTGATCCGCCGCGGACCCCCCGGGGCGCCGAGCGGCTGCTCGACTTCTTCGGCACCGTGGTGCGCGTCCGCTGCACCCCCATGGACGCCGCCGACCTCGACTTCTTCTTCGGCCCGCACCGAGCGGAGACCGGTGCGCGTCCGCGGTACGGGGTCGAGCTGTCCGCCGGCGAGAACGGCTTCCTGCGGTCGCTGCTGGCCAAGGACGAGGCGCCCAAGTCGTTCCGGCTGAGCTCCGAGCCGGGCGGTGAACTGATCGAGGAGCGGCGGTTCACCCGCTGGTCGTCGGTGCCCTCGCCCCTGCCGCCGTTCAGGGCCATGCGCGAGGACATCGCCGCCGTACAGGCCACGGTGCTCGAACGCGAGGGATGCTGTCTGGCCTTCCACGGCGATCCGCACAGCGGCAAGACCAGTCTCGGTCTGGCGCTGCTGGCCCGCGGATGGACCCTCGCCTCGGACCAGCTGCTCGTCGTGGAACGCGTCACGGGGGCGGCACGGCCGTACCTCACGCCGGTCGGGGTGCGGGGCCGTACGCTGGCCGCGATGCGCGAAGGGGCTCTGGCCGGGCTGGAACAGCGCCGCTCCTTCTGCACGGTGAGCGGCGAGGTGGTGCTGGCCCGGCCGGAGAGCCTGGGCGCGGTCGTGCCGGTCGGACGCCGGCTCGGGCCGGTGCACCTGGTCGCGGTACGGCGCTCACCCGCGGCGGCGCCGAGCCTCACGGTCGGCGGGCCCACGCCGCGCGTGTGGCCGGCCGGAGCCTGGTCCTGGCTGAACGGCGCGCTCGCGGCCGGCCGGCCGCGGAGCCTGCTGACGCTGCCCGCCGGGGGCGGCGAACAAGCGGGCGCGGATCTCGTGGAGGAGTATTTCGGTGCATAGCCTGACCGTCGATCAGATCACCAAGCGCTACCGCACGGGGACGGAGGCCCTGTCCGGCGTCTCCTTCACCGTGGAACCCGGCACCCTGCTCGCCGTGGTGGGTCACAACGGGGCGGGCAAGTCGACCCTGCTGAACATCGTCTCGGGGCTGATCCGTCCCACGTCCGGCACGGTCACCACCGACACCGGGCGCGGGAGGCTGATGTGGGCGCCGCAGCGCACCATGGTCGACTGGTCCCTGACGGTCCGTCAGAACATCGAGCTGGTGGCGCGGCTGACCGGCACGCCGGTGTCGTCCGTCGACCGGGTGCTGGAACTGCTCGACCTGGACAAGGTCCGTTCCCAGCAGGCCGAGTACATCTCCGGCGGACAGTTGCAGCGCGTGCAGATCGGCCGCGCCCTGGTGGCCGACGCGGCTGTCTACGTGCTCGACGAGCCGACGGCGGGACTGGACCCGGCGGCCGGTGAACTCGTCATGGAGCATCTGCGCGAGCGCGCCGCCGCAGGTGCCACGGTGCTGGTCTCCTCACACGACCTGGACGCCGTCGAGCGGACCGCGTCCGACCTCGTGCTGCTGGACGAGGGCCGGCTGCGCGCCCACCTGCCGGTCCGGGAGTTCGTCCGGCGGGCGGGCGCCACCATGAAGGTGAGCCTGGTGTTCGCCGAGCCGATGCCCGAGTCGTACCCGGACCGGCTCGCCACCACACTGCCCCCCGAGTGGACCCTGGAGACCGACGCGGACCGGACCGGCCTGTCGGTGCAGGTGCCGCTGGCCACCGGGCTGCGCCCGGTCCTCGCCTGGCTGCCACCGGAACTGCAGGTGCACGACCTCAGCGCCGAGAAGCAGTCCCTGCGCGACGTCTACCTCGCGCGCTACGCCGAACGGACCCCCGCCCCCGAGAGTGTGACGGTGCAGCAGTGAAGACGTCCCTGACGCTGGCCCGCTTCCACCTGCTCAGCGTGTGGAACTGGCGCACCAGCCATCTCAGCCGGGTCATCGAGGCCCCCGCCTATTTCCTGTTCATGGTCACCGGCCTCAACACGCTCGTGGCGGACGCCCACGTCGACGGCATGCCGTACGACGACTTCGCCTACGCGGGCGTGCTCGTCGTCATCGCCGTCCGCGCCCTGTTCTGGTGCATGGGCGACGTGGCCAACGACCGCAAGTGGGGCGTGTACGCCGTCGCCCGCACCACCGACGTGTCCTTCCCGCAGTACATCGGCTCGATCCTGGCGGCGAACACCCTGGTCGCCACGGTGCAGATCGCGGCCATCCTCGTGCTGAAGCAGCTGCTCGGGCAGGGCAGCCCCCTCCAGGACCTGCGGATGGCCGGCCTGGCCGTGCTGGTGTGTCTGCTGACCGTGCTGACGGGCTGCGCACTGGGATTCGGGATCAACAGTTACAGCAAGCGCGACCTCATGACGTCGCTGTTCAGTCTGCCGCTGGTCATGACGGCGCCGCTGTTCTACTCCCTGGACGGCCTTCCGGCCTTCATGCGGGCGCTGGCGGCGGTGAACCCGTTCACGTACTGCGTGCTGCTGGTCCGCTCCCCCGCCGCCGACAGCTTTCCGGTACAGGCCGTCGCGGGGTTCCTGGTGGCCGCGCTGCTCGTGGTGGTCGCCCTGCGTCTGGCCGCGGACAGGCACGAACTGACCTCCAACGAGCAGGGCTGAGCGGCATGCGGGCGATCGGCGAAAGCCCCGACCGGCCGACGGCCGTGCACGGCCTGATCACCGTCGGCACGGCGGGCTACTGGTGGCAGGACGCGGAGTCGGGTGCCCGGCTGCTGCGCGGAGACGCGACCGGGGTCCACGCCGTCGACGTGCCCGACGGGCCCGACGGCCTGACCCCGCTGACCGTCCACCCGGCCGACGCGGGCCGGCCGGTCGTCCTGTACGGCCGTCCCGGCGGCGACTACGGCTACCTCTCGGAGCCCGGCGCCCCGGACGCCGTGCTCGCCCGCCGCCCCAGCCTCGTGCACCTGGCGGGTGTGCCGTCGGCGACCGGCGGCGCGGCGGGGCCCGGGTTCGTGTACACGGGCTTCCCACCGGGGGCCCGGCTGGATGACCCTCCGGTGGACGGGCTCAGGGTGGCGGTGCACCGTTCCGGTGAACCCTTCGCGTACGACCGTGCGGTGGACCTGGGCGACGATCCCCTCGCCCTGGTGACCGTGGAAGCGACGGGTGACCCCGCGACCGTACTGGTCCGCTCGACCGCGCACGGTGTGACGGCGCAGCGCCTGCTGCGTCTGGACCCGGCGACGGGCCGGGCCGCCCTCACTCCGCTGCCGGCGGCGACGACACCGCGCACCCGCCTGCTGCCGGGCGCGGACCGCTGGTGGCACGGTGAGGCGCTCGGCACGCCCAGGGCCGTACTGCGCGCCGGCCCGCCCGGGGGCGGGGAGGCCGACAGGACCGTCGTCCTTCCCGAAGGGACGGCACTGGCCTGGGCCTGGGCCACGCGGCGCAGTCTGCTGCTCCGTACGGTCACCAGGCGCGGGGCGAAGGCTGCCGAGGCGCTGTACCGGGTCGACGGCGGCACGCTCGAGGCGCGTCTTGTGGCCGGGGGGCGGCCCGGTGACTCGTTCCCCGAGGTCACCGCTTCGCCCGACGCGGACTGCGCCCTGTGGCTGCGGGTCTCCCGGCGGCCGGACGGCACCGTGACCGGCCGGATGGAGCTGCTGCCGGACGACGAGCACCGGCCGCGTCCGCTGAGCGCGTCCGCGTGGCCCGCTCCCCTGCCCCGCACCACCCGGTACTGCACGGCAGGCGACGGCAACCGGCTCCCCGTGCAGCTGTCCGGCACCGCGGGCCCCGTCCTGCTGCTGGAGCACGGCGGGCTGACCGCTCTCGCCAACGCGCCCCTGGAGCGCGCCCTGGAGGAACTGGCCCGCGCCGGGCAGCTGACGCTCGCCCGGGTGGTGACGCGGTCGCTGGTGCCCGCCCACCGCGTGCCCGGCGGGGAACGCGGCTACAACGACCTCCTGCACGCGGCCCGCCTGCTGCGCGAGGAGAGAGGGCCGCGGCGACCGCTCCTGGTCCTCGGGCACAGCATGGGCGCGGTCGGCGCCGCACGCGCGGTGCTGTTGGAACCCGGACTGTTCGACGGCTGGATCCTGCGCTTCCCGGTCACCGACCTGGTCGGCTTTCCCCGTCTCGGCATCGGCAGGCACTGGACGGGGATGCTCGGCGACCCGTCCCGCACCGACCAGCTGAAGGCCCTCACCGCACTGTCCCCCCTGCATCTGCCGCTGCCCGCCGACCCGTTGCCGCCGGTGCTGATCCAGACCGGAACGTACGACACCCGGGCTGACGCCCGGCACGGCCTGCGGCTGGCCGACCGGCTGCGCGAACGGGCGCCCGTGACCCTCAGCAGTTACCCAGTGGGCCATGTGGAGCGGTTCTGTCAGGCCGCCTCCCGCCGGGCCGTGGCGGAGGTGACGGCCTTCATCCGCGGTTGCCCTGCCGTCGTCCGTGACCTGGAAGGAGCCTCGCAGTGATCGTCAGCGGCATCGACCATGCCTCCCTCGTCGTCGTGGACGACGTGTACGCCGACTTCGGACGCGCCAGGGCGGCCGCCCTGGGGTGCGCCTTCACCCCTCGGACGGACAGCGCCTTCGCCTACCGCACCGCGCCGGCGCCCCGCTGGATGGAGGAGGAGGCCATCGGCCGGATCTGCGAGGTGCTCGGCCCCGGGAGCAGGGAGGAACTGATCGCCAACCACCTGCACATGTCCTCGGCCATGGACTGGAAGGTCAACCTGCACCGAGGTGCCCGCATCCACGTGGACGAGGCCCGCTGGGCCGGTGTGCTGTATCTCAACACGGCGGAACAGTGCCGCGGCGGCACCTCCCTCTACGCCCACCGGCGCACGGGCGTCCGGCACTTCCTCGAGCTGCGGGACCGCCCCGACGCCCAGGAGATCCTCGCCGACGGCGGTGACATCGCCAACTGGCAGGAGCTGGTCTCGCTGGCGATGGTGCCCAACCGGCTCGTGCTGTTCGACCCCGGCCAGTTCCACCAGGCCCAGGAGTACTTCGGGGACAGTAAATCCTCGGCCCGGCTGATCCACAACTTCTTCTTCCGCCACATCCCGGCCCACTTCGACCCCGACCGGGACGGCGCCGGCACGACCGGTGTCATGGGGCGGGCCGCGGACAGGTGACGTCCCCGGCCGGGCCGTTCGCGCGGCAGGCGCCGGCCGTGGCCCCCGCGCAGGAGCTGCCGGAAGGACCGGCTCGCCCGCGCCGGCGTCGGTCGATCCGCCACGACAGCCGCGCGATCCGGCCCGGAACGGCCGGGATCCGCGCGCGCATACGCGGGAAGGAGACCTCGGCGAGCGGATTGACGGAGTACTGCCCGCTGTAGGTGATCCCCGCGGGCGGCGGAGGAGGCGGTGTCGTCCTCCGCCGGTCGTTCATGGTGGTCGAGGTCAGCTGCGGGTCCTCCTGGACGATCGTGTGGCGTGATCGTGAAGCTCAACGACCACCACGCCGAGATGTCGAACCGGTGTGTCCCAGCCGGTTGTGGAGTCCCGAGCCGGAGCGGGTGAAGGAACGTGAAGGGCACATCGACCTGTTCCCTTCAACGGGGCTACGGGGAGCGGCGGTTGGCCGAAACGCCGACAAAGGTGCTCGCGGTGCCAGGATGGGCACGCCGACGCCCCGCTCGTCCGCGATGACGCCGAGGTCCTGCTCGCTGAGCACCTCGCCCGCGGGATCACCCTGCAGCCCGGCGGCAGTCTCGAGCCGACCGATGCCACGCCGACCGAGAGGGCGGTGCGTGAGCTGACGGAGGAGACCGGCGCCGACGGCCCCACGTGAAGGCGCAGCTTCGGCACGTCCACAGGCCGCCACGCCGGGATTTTGTGAGTATCCGCTTCGCACCCGGTGCCACCGCCCCACCGGCTATCTGCGGGACAGCTCCCGGAATCCCGGACTCATGCGCCCAGGACGCGTGTGCAATTTCCAGGCCACCGGTCAGGCACGCCGGCGGGCATACGCGAACGGTCCGACCTCACACATGCATGTGACCCCGGCGTTTACGCCGTTCGAAAGTCGGCTCAATTCCGAACCGGGTCGTATCTCCGTGCGACCCCTCGCGCGGCACGCCCGAACGGCCCAGCCGTCGAATCGCCTCCACGAAAAAACTACATATGCCCATACCCTCGCCCTACGCATTCCCCACACCTTGCTTGTCCGCTTGTACGGTCATCCGCCCCGCGCCTTCCCGTACAGGCGGGACGCAAGACCATTTCGCTCCCCTTTCCTGGAGAAAATCATGCGCGTTGCCGTAACCGGTGGCGGTGGTTTCCTTGGCTCACATCTATGCGAGACGCTTTTGCGGCGCGGTGACTCGGTGGTGTGCCTGGACAATTTCTCGACGGGCGACCCGCGCGAACATCGCACACCTCGGTGCAACGAGACGAAGCGGGTGAGTGCACGATCCCCCGTGGAGTACGGCCCTCCCGGGCGTGCAACTCGGGAGGGTCACATTCTGCTGAAGTCACTGAACCTCTTTCATCCTGAGTAGTTGCAGGTCAGCAGGGTGTGGACGGCTTGGACGATGGTGCCGATGCGGCGGGTGGAGCATCTGGCCCGGCGGAGGATTCGCCAGGACTTCAGCTGTGCGAAGGCCCGTTCTCCCGGTGCTCTCAGCCGGGCGTGGTCGCGGTTGAACTGCTGGTAGCGCTCGGGCTGTTCGCGGTGGCGGTAGTACGGGGTGCGGACGGTGGCGCCGGCACCCTGGTAGGCGCGGTCCGCCAGGACGAGGACCTGCCGGGTGAGGCAGGCCTGGACGACGGCTGTGGGCGCGGGCCGCGGTCAGGTCGTGGGTGCCGGCCGGGTGTCGCGCGGGAGAACCACAGCGGTGTGCCGTCGGGGCGGGCGATGACCTGCACGTTCATGCCGTGCCGACGGTGTTTCATCGGGTAGTACGGCTCGTCCGCGGCGATGCGGTCGGTGGGGATCAGGGTGCCGTCCACGATGACGTGGTCGCCCTCACCAAGACCGGTGAGGCTTCGTGGAGGCCGGGTGCCCAGCCGGCCAGGACGTCCAAGGTCTCGTCGACGTACCGCCAGGCGGTGGCCTGGGATATCCCGAACCCGGCTCCGAGCTGCGAGAACGTCTCGTTCTTCCGCAGATGGACCAGGGTGAGCAGTGCCTGCTGGAAGCAGCCGAGCTTGCGGCAGCGGGTATTGCGGGCCCGACGGTGTTCGTGCAGCAGCCAGGCGACATGCTCGACGAGCTCGTGCGGGACGTCGAGCGTGGCAGGGTACGGAACCACCAGGGCCCCTTCGGTCACCGGTGTGACGAGTGGAATCACCACGCCAACGACGAGAGGCCCTGCCTCTGGCTTCGTTCACGTTCAGCAGCAGCGTTTGTTCACTGGTTGCGGCAGCAGTTGGTGACCGGCAGGCTCGTAGATGTTCACGAGAAATGACGGCGCTGTCGCTCTGCGATGGCAAATTGCTGTGCGGAGGTCCGGGCCAGGTCTCACACTGCGGACATGGATGAAGTCAGCTCTCCCGCGTCCGTCGTGTCTTCGGAGCAGTCGAGTGAGTTACTGGGGTATCCCCCTGACGCTCGGTTGCTGATCGTCAACTGCGATGACTTCGGGATGTATCCAGCGATCAACGCCGCGGTGATCGAGTCGGTCGAAGAGGGCATCGCCACCTCGTGCAGCCTGATGGTCCCCTGTCCTGGGGCGCCGCAGGCCATGAAACTTCTCAGCAGGAGGCCGCAGATCCCGTTCGGGATCCACCTCACTCTGGTGTGCGAGATGCCCGGCATTCCGTGGGGTCCGCTGGTCGCCAAAGAACGGGTTCTCTCACTGCTGGACCCTGCGGGCGAGCTGTTCTCGCCGACCCCTGCCGGACGGGCGGCCTTGCTCGGCCAGGCTCGGCTCGATGAGATCGAACTCGAGTTCCGCGCCCAGATCGATGCGGTCGCCGACGCCGGGCTCACGCCGTCCCATCTGGACTTTCATTGCCTGGCTGATGGCGGCCGCGACGACATCCTCGACCTGACCGTAGCGCTGGCGGCGGAGTACGGCCTCGCGGCCAGGGTCTGGCTCGAACCCGGGCGCCGGGCGATGCGGGAACGTGGACTGCCTGTCACCGACAACGACTTCCTGGACAGCTTCTCCCTCGACGTCGAAGGCAAGGCGGCCCGATACGCCCAGATGCTGCGAGACCTGCCCGCCGGGCTCAACGAATGGGCAGTGCATCCCAGTCTGGGCGACGAGCAGTCGCAGGCCGTCGACGGTAGCTGGCTCGTGCGGCGGACGGACTACGAGTTCCTGACATCGCCGCAGGCCCGTGAGGTTCTCCGGCAGGAGGACATCACCGTGATCGACTATCGGACGATTCAGCGAGTCTGGTCCCAGAGCGTGGGCCCTCGATGACTGCCCGGGCCCGTCGTCTCTGCGGACGACGGGCGGCTGAGTTGACTGTGAGGTCAGCCTGTGACGGCCGGTTGTTCGGCCCGCGCGCGGGTGGTGGCCAGGCGGTAGGAGTCGGTGCCGGTCTCGATGATCGTGCCGTTGAAGGTGAGACGGTCGACGATCGCGGTGCAGAGACGGGGGTCGGTGAAGGTCTTCGTCCACCCTCCGAACGACTCGTTGGAGGCGATCGCGACGCTGTTCTTCTCCTCGCGCTCGGTCAGCACCTGGAAGAGGAGTTCGGCGCCATGCCGGTCGAGTTCCATGTAGCCGAGTTCGTCGATGCAGAGGAGGTCGACGCGGCCGTAGCGGGCGATGGTCTTGTTGAGCTGCGGACCATCCCCGCGAGCGCGGGGTCGACGACGGCCAGATCGTCATCCCGGACCTGTCCCTCGGACCATCCCCGCGGGCGCGGGGGCAACACTTGCTGAGCTGGAACTTTACCGGGCGGGGTGGCTGTTTTCATTTAGTTAAGTGGTCGGCGACAGCATGATCGACGCGGCAATCTGCGACGGAGACATCGTCACCGTGAGGCAGGCCGATTCAGCGGACCACGACGACATCGTCGCTTCTCTGGGGGACAGCTGTGGTGGCACTGTCACGTTGGCTGGCGGGGTGGAATGATCTTCGGGTTGATCACGGTGGAGGGGGTTGTCCGTGGGCAGTATGCCGCCGTCGCACAAGGG